>DQCL01000288.1:0-639 GCA_003533975.1 Octadecabacter sp.
CTGCGCGCGCTCGAGGGATTTGTTCACCCAAGGATGCACAATCGCTTCGCCGTCTTTCATACCCAGAGAAGACAGTACTTTGTCCAAACGTTCGGACCCGAAGATGCGCATCAGGTCATCTTCCAAGGATAGGAAGAAGGATGATTTGCCCGGGTCACCTTGACGGCCAGAGCGCCCGCGAAGTTGGTTATCAATGCGGCGGCTTTCATGACGTTCCGTCGCGAGCACAAACAAACCGCCAGCATCTTTGACCGCTTGCTCGTCCGCTTTATGCGCCTCTTCAATCTGCGCACGGACTTCTTCGTTTACATCATCCGGTGTCGCGGCAATCGCTTCCATGATCTTGAATTCGATGTTTCCGCCGAGCTTAATGTCGGTCCCGCGGCCCGCCATGTTGGTTGCGATTGTGACAGCGCCGAGCTTACCGGCGTCTGCAACGATCTGCGCTTCCTGCTCATGTTGGCGCGCATTTAGGACGTTGTGGGGAATACCTTCGGCATCCAAAAGTTGGCTAAGGAACTCGGACTTCTCGATTGATGTCGTACCGACCAATGTCGGCTGGCCCTTGGCGTTCGCTTCTTTGATCGCCTTCACAACGCCGTCGAATTTCTCTTTCGCGGTGCGATAAACTTGGTCGTG
>DQCL01000288.1:723-1121 GCA_003533975.1 Octadecabacter sp.
CCACCCAGCTTGTTGTACAAACGGAAGTAGTTTTGGAATGTCACAGACGCGAGCGTGACGTTCTCAGGCATAATCTTACAATCTTCTTTCGCCTCGATCGCCTGATGCAATCCTTCGGACAAACGACGGCCCGTCATCATCCGGCCTGTAAATTCGTCAATCAAAACGACCTCGTTGTCACGAACGATGTAGTCTTTGTCCCGTGTGAACAGTTTATGCGCGCGCAGACCTTGGTTGACGTGGTGCACAATCGATGTGCTTTCAGGTGCGTAGAGGGATTGATCTTCCGGCAAAATTCCAGCCGTCACCAAGCGCTCTTCAAGGAATTCGTTGCCCTCATCAGTATAATTCACGTTGCGGGTTTTCTCATCGAGCGTGAAGTGATCGTCCTGAATTTC
>DQCL01000288.1:1286-3422 GCA_003533975.1 Octadecabacter sp.
TAGGTCACATCGCAACGATACGCGGCGTTCTTTTCGTCTTCTGGTTGCTGTGGGTAAATAACGCCTGTTGTTAGGCCCAAGGCAGTAAATACTTGGCTCATCCACTCTGCATCACGCTTGGCGAGGTAGTCGTTCACCGTCACGACGTGCACACCCTTACCTGTAAGGGCATTTAGATATGCAGGGAACGTCGCAACCAGCGTCTTACCTTCACCCGTCTTCATCTCAGAAATGTTGCCTTGGTGAAGGAAAATCCCCCCCATCAGCTGAACATCAAAGGCCCGCAAGCCCAGCGCACGTTTCGCGGCTTCACGGCAGTTTGCAAACGCTTCTGGCAACAACGCATCGAGGCTTTCGCCACCCATTGCACGTTTAGCCAATTCTTCAGTCTTGGCTTTGATGCCTTCGTCGCTCAGCGCTTCAATCTCAGTTTCAAGCGCGTTGATCTTCTCGATCATCGGAAGTGTCGCTTTGACCAAGCGGTCATTCGGCGTGCCAAAAATCTTCTTCGCAATCGTTCCAAGACCGAGCATATTCTCTCCGCGCGCGCCGCTTTGGGCGTCTCTAACATCAATGTGTGAGGAGGTTGGTTGTGCCTGTCGCGCACGCCCCATAGAAACAGGGACAAGACCGGCCTCCAAAGGACCTTATTGGGATGTAAGGGGCCGTCATTAAGGTGTCAACGCCACGGCCAAGCCGCGGCTCATCAAGGAACTGTTAACATGCTATTTCGCACCAAATTACTGGCTTCTGCCGCACTTTTCTCACTCTCCGCTACGTTTGCACATGCAGATGGCCATGGCGATATGTCCGCCGAAACCGTCGTCGCATCCGTAAACGGTTCAGAGATCACTTTAGGTCAGCTCATAATGCTGCGCTCTCAACTGCCTGCACAGTATCAACAACTACCAGATGATGTCGTCTTCAACGGCTTGGTTGAACAGTTGGTCAACCAACAGCTTCTTGCCGACACACTTGAGGTTGAACCTAAGCGCGTTGGAATTGCACTGACCGTTGAAACACGTTCGCTTCGGGCTGGTGAAGTCGTCAACACACTCACCAGTGCGCCGGTGAGTGACGAAGAAATTCAGGCGGCCTACGACACACGTTTCGAGGGTGTGGAGCCTGATACTGAATTCAACGCCTCCCACATCTTGGTTGAAACCGAAGAAGAGGCAAACGAGATCAAAACAATGGTCGACGACGGCGCAGACTTCGCTGAAACCGCGCAAGAACGTTCCACAGGTCCGTCCGGCCCTTCTGGTGGTGAACTGGGTTGGTTCGGCGTTGGCATGATGGTTCCTGAATTTGAGGCAGCGGTCATGACGTTGGAAGCCGGTGAAGTGTCCGCTCCTGTTCAAACGCAGTTTGGATGGCATGTCGTACAGCTCAACGAGACACGTCAAACTGAACTCCCGGCACTTGATGACCTTCGCAGTGAATTGGTATCCGAGATTCAGCAACAAACGTTGAACACAATGATCACCGGTTTGACTGAGGCCGCTGAAATCACTCTGCCAGAAGAAGGCCAGTTTGATTTCGCAATCATCCAGAACCTTGATCTACTAGAGGACTAAGAATGGTTATTTCCCCCCTCGCACCTGACGCATTCCCACAGTTGCCTCAGATCGACGGTGTTCGGTTTGCATCTGGTGCGGCGGGGGTCAAATATAAGGATCGCAAGGATGTAATGCTGGTGGAATTCATCGCGGGCACATCAGTCGCTGGTGTTTTCACACGCTCCGCCACGCGTTCTGCGCCAGTACTGGATTGTCAGTCCAAGCTAGGTGGTTCGCCCAATGAGCCCGCAGCAATTCTCGTCAACTCCGGCAATTCCAATGCTTTTACCGGTTCTGCAGGGGAAAAATCCGTCGAAGCGATTTGTGACACGGTTGAAGGTGCGACTGGAATTCCAAAATCCCGCATCTTTACTGCCTCAACTGGTGTGATCGGCGAACGACTTCCTCACGACAAGATAACAGACAAAGTGGCTGATTTAGCGGCAAGTTTGAACGCCACAGGCATTGAAGGCGCAGCCAACGCCATAATGACAACCGACACTTTTGCGAAAGGTGCCGCCGCCGAGATAATGGTTAACGGCAAGGCTGTGAAAATCGCGGGAATCGCCAAAGGGTC
>DQCL01000288.1:3462-4336 GCA_003533975.1 Octadecabacter sp.
ATTGAGCAACCCGCCCTGCAGGCCCTTCTCGGCGCGCTTACCGATCAGACGTTCAACTGCATAACCGTCGATAGTGATACCTCAACTTCAGACAGCCTTATGATTGCTGCGACAGGTGCATCTGGTGTCGACGTTACGGATAGCGCCGGTTTCACGCAGGCATTGCACGGCGTGATGCTGAATCTTGCACACCAAGTCGTGCGTGATGGTGAAGGGGCAACCAAGTTCGTAGAAGTTAAGGTGACAGGCGCTGCGTCTGACGTCGAGGCGCGGCAAGTAGGCCTTTCGATCGCCAACTCCCCGCTTGTGAAAACCGCAATTGCTGGCGAAGACCCGAACTGGGGGCGCATTGTTATGGCGGTTGGGAAGTCAGGCGCACAGGCTGATCGCGACCTTCTTTCTATCAAGCTTGGCGATGTTCTTGTCGCTGAGAATGGCTGGGTTTCACCTAGCTACTCCGAAGAGGCTGCTGCTGCGCATATGCGGCAACAGGATATCCTCATCACTGTCGACCTCGGCATTGGTGGCGGGATCGGCACTGTTTGGACGTGCGATTTGACCCACGGATACATTTCAATCAACGCGGACTATCGAACGTGAAAACGGTTCTTGTCAGTGCTGTAGCGCTAATAGATATCGACGGGCGCGTGCTGTTAGCCCAGCGTCCCGAGGGAAAGCCAATGGCGGGCCTGTGGGAATTTCCCGGCGGCAAAGTCGAGCAAGGGGAAACGCCTGAGGTAGCGTTGATTCGTGAGCTGGAGGAAGAACTCGGCATTAATACGTGGCAGTCTTGCCTCGCCCCACTGACCTTCGCCAGCCACAGCTATGACGATTTCCACCTGATCATGCCCCTATTTGCATGCCGCAAATGGGA
>DQCL01000288.1:4360-9476 GCA_003533975.1 Octadecabacter sp.
CCAGCTACGGGATTACCCGATGCCAGCCGCGGATATCCCCCTCATACCGATCCTTCGTGACTGGCTCTGAGGGCGAGTTGACCCCACGTCGGTTATCTGTGGCCTTATTGTGGCAAATGTGGCGACAATAGGGCGTTGCTGACATTTACCCGAAGCTGCTGGGTAGAATAGGTGATCGCGTCAAATGGGGGATTCTGATGCTACGAACAATTTCCGTGGGGACACACGTTCAAGTCCAAGGTATTTTGGTAAAAACTCTCGCAAACGGACGCGTTGTCGTTTCCGTAGGTGATCGTGAGTTTGAAGGCACGCCAGTCACGCGCCTGAACTGATTTTCATTACCAACTAACGTAAAAGGGGACGCTGTCGAAGCGTCCCCTTTTTTGTTTCAAATCTGGTGACGGATTAGAGGTTCCGTTCAACCTCTTCACGCTCGAAGATTTCGATAACATCATCAGGACGAATATCTTCATAGTTCTCGAACGCCATACCACACTCTTGACCCGACTGAACCTCAGCAACTTCGTCCTTGAAGCGCTTCAATGTCTTCAGTGTGCCTTCGTGGATAACCACATCATCACGCAGCAAACGCACACCGGCGGAACGACGTGCAACGCCTTCGGTGACCAGACAACCCGCGATCTTACCAACGTTGGAGACCTTAAAGACTTCCTTAATCTTGGCGTAACCGATGAAGTTTTCACGAACCTCTGCAGACAACAGGCCAGACGCAGCTGCTTTCACATCATCCACAAGATCGTAGATGATGGAATAGTAGCGGATCTCAACGCCCTTTTGGTTTGCAGAGTTACGGGCCGATGCGTTCGCACGCACGTTAAAGCCAATAACCGGAGCGCCGGACGCTTCCGCCAGACCAATGTCGCTTTCCGTAATCGCGCCAACACCTGAATGCAGCACGCGAACACGAACTTCGTCGTTACCGATTTTAGCCATCGCCTGAACGATCGCTTCCGTTGAACCCTGCACGTCACCTTTAACGAGGATCGGCAGTTCAGAAACATCTTGGTCGGCCTTAGCGTTCGCCATCAGCTGATCAAGCGTTACCGCAGCACCAGCTGCAGCACGCTTTTCCTTAGCCGCGTTAGCACGATATTCCGCAATCTCACGCGCCTGCGCTTCGGTTTCGGTCACGTTCAAAACGTCGCCGGCTTCTGGCGTACCGTTAAGGCCAAGAACCTCAACAGGAACGGATGGGCCAGCTTCGTTAACACGTTCGCCTTTGTCGTCGATCAACGCGCGGACTTTACCCCACTGTTCGCCAACAACGAAAATATCACCGCGGCGCAACGTGCCGGTTTCAACCAAAACAGTCGCGACAGGCCCACGGCCCACGTCAAGCTGTGCTTCAATCACGGCACCTTGGGCGGCGCGATCAGGGTTGGCTTTCAGTTCAAGCAGTTCAGACTGCAGCGCAATCGCTTCGAGCAATTCATCGAGGCCTTGACCAGTGATCGCAGAAACTTCGACGTCCTGAACTTCACCAGACATTTTCTCAACGATGACTTCGTGCTGAAGCAAGTCAGTACGCACTTTGTCAGGATTTGCAGCTGGGCGGTCACATTTGTTGATCGCAACAATCATCGGAACGTTTGCTGCTTTCGCGTGTGCAATCGCTTCGATGGTCTGCGGCATAACGGCGTCATCCGCCGCGACAACCAGAACAACAATATCCGTAACCTGAGCACCACGGGCACGCATGGACGTAAACGCCGCGTGACCAGGCGTATCAAGGAACGTCAAAACAGCACCATTATCGGTCGTGACCTGATACGCACCAATGTGTTGCGTGATCCCGCCAGCTTCGCCAGCAACTACTTTCGCGTTGCGGATCGCATCCAGCAAGGATGTTTTACCGTGGTCGACGTGGCCCATGATCGTGATGACAGGCGGGCGACCCTTCAGGTCTTTTTCGTCGTCTTCGATGATGTTGATAACGTCCTCAACATCAGCGTCAGAAACGCGCACAACCTTGTGGCCGAACTCTTCGATGATCAGTTCTGCAGTATCTGCATCGATCGTCTGGTTTTGTGTCGCCATGATGCCGTTTGTCATCAATGCCTTCACAACAGCCGATACCTTTTCGGTCATACGGTTTGCCAGCTCGGAAACGGTGATCGCTTCAGGAAGCTGAACTTCGCGCATAACCTTCTCGCGTTCAACGTTCTGGCCCATCGCCTTCTGACGGGCGCGATCTTGCTTACGCTTCATCTGCGCCATTGAGCGATGACGGCCACCTTCGCCGCCACGCAGCGCTTGGTTCAACGTCAGCTTGCCACCCTTGCGGGCGTCGGCTTGGTTTTTGTTCTTGCGTGTGTCGCGGTCGTCTTCTTTCTTACGCGGAGTAGCCGCTGGCGCACCGCCACTTGGGGGCGCACGGCGCTGGGCAGGTGCCAGCTCGGGGTCAACAACAGCAGGTGCTGCGGCAGCCTGTGCTGCGGCTTCTGCATCGCGCTTCTTCTTTTCTTCTTCGTCCTGTTTGGCTTTAACAGCCTCGTCACGCTCTTTGTCTGCGCGTTCTTTCGCTGCAATCTCAGCAAGACGACGCTCACGCTCAGCGGCGCGGGCTTTGTCATCGGCTTCACGCTTTGCAGCATCCTCAACTTCGCGGGCTTTCGCAGCCTGAAGCGCCTTCATCCGGCGTTCCATTTCCACGTCGGAAATACCGGCTGGACGCTTGGATGGGTCACCACCTATTGGTGCAGAAGCACCAGTTGGCTTTGCCGCACCAGGTTTGGGGACGACAACGCGCTTGCGCTTCGTCTCAACGACCACGTTCTTGGTGCGCCCGTGGCTGAAGCTTTGCTTCACACTGCCGGGACGCGAAATACCAAGGGGCTTCTTGCCGTCTGAATCGCTCATGTCGTTTCTATTCCTTCCGTGACGGTGCCTTCACCGCCATCTATCTCGCGCAAGCCTTTCAGCTTTGCGGCTTCCTCTACTACACGATTGCTCATTCCACCAGAGGCGAGCGCTGCGTGTACTGCAGTTTGGCGTCCGAATGCCAAACCCAACTCTTGTCCTGTCAGGCATCCAAAATAGCGGGCGCCTTCCGGAGTCCATAATTTAGTCTTGCCGCGTTCCGACCCATCAGAGGCTTGGAACAGGGCGCGGACGTTTTCGCCACCTGCCAACCAGCCTTTGACCTTTTCGAAACCGGTCACCGCAGATCCTGCTTTGCGGGCCAATGCGATTAAATCAACCACACGACGCGCCAACTGGCGTTCAACCTCATCTGCCAGATCATCGCGCACTTTCACTGGCGCTTTGGCCGACTTGGAAAACTGTCCCTTGCCTGCCTTATCCAACGCGTCACGGGATGCGGTTACCCACATTCCGCGCCCAGGCAATTTTTCCAGAACGTCAGGGACCACGTCATTATCTGGTCCAACAACGAAACGGATCAACCCCGCCTTCGGCGCAGTTTCACCGGTAACAATGCACCGACGCTCTGAGACATCACGGTCTTTGGTACGGCCACTCCGCCCCATGCGCAAACCCGGAGGCCTGCGATCAGGCCTCCTGCTCCTCGGTCTCTTCGACCTCATCAGCTTCGGAAACTAGATCGTCAGGATCAACCCAACCAAGCATAACGCGTGCGGTCATGATCATCTCTTGCGCGTCCTCAAGTGTTACTTCGAATGGCTCAAGCGATCCGTCATCCTTAGACCGCTCACCGTCAACAACAGTCCAGCCACCGGCCAATTCCCAGTCTGCACAAGTCGCGAAGTCTTCCAGCGTTTTCACGCCGTCGTTGGCCAGCGCTTCAATCATCTGGGGTGTGAGGCCCTCAAATGCAACAAGGCTGTCTTCGACACCAAGTGCACGGGCGTTTTCCATCGCCTTAGCGTTTTTCGCTTCGATGACGTCACGGGCACGGGCCTGCAGCTCGCTGGCCGTATCTGCGTCAACACCGTCAATGACGAGCAGTTCTTCAACTTCAACGTAGGCAACTTCTTCCAGTGTGGTGAACCCTTCGGACACCAGCAACTGTGCAAAGAACTCGTCCAGATCGAGCGATTCGATAAACAGACCAGTGCGCAGTTCGAATTCGGCCTGACGACGCTTGGATTCTTCTTCTTCAGTCAGAATGTCGATGTCCAAACCAGTCAGCTGGGACGCCAAGCGCACGTTCTGGCCACGACGACCAATCGCAAGGGAAAGCTGTTCTTCTGGAACAACAACTTCGATACGCTCTGCATCTTCGTCGAACACAACCTTAGATACTTCAGCAGGCTGAAGCGCGTTCACGAGGAACGTTGGCATGTCTTCGTTCCAAGGAATAATATCGATCTTTTCGCCCTGAAGCTCGTTCACGACGGCCTGAACGCGGGAACCACGCATACCAACACAAGCACCAACTGGGTCAATTGATCCGTCATAGGAAATCACGGCGATTTTAGCGCGGGAACCCGGGTCACGAGCAACCGCTTTAATCTCGATGATGTTCTCGTAGATTTCTGGAACTTCCATCTTGAACAGCTCAGCCATGAACTGCGGATCTGTGCGGCTCAGGAAAATCTGTGGGCCGCGCTGTTCACGACGGACTTCCTTGATGAAGCAACGAATACGATCGTTCGGGCGGTAGCTTTCGCGGCCGATTTTCTCATTGCGGCGCAGGATCGCTTCGCCTGTGCCCACGTCTACGATGACGTTGCCATACTCTTCGCGTTTGACTTGTGCGTTGATGATCGTTCCAGCGCGGTCTTTGAAATCTTCGTACTGCTTGTCACGCTCAGCTTCGCGCACCTTCTGAAGGATCACCTGCTTGGCCGATTGCGCAGCAATACGGCCCATTTCAACCGGAGGAACTTCTTCGATGAACTCTTGGCCGACCTCTGGGTCTTCCATGTATTCTTTGGCTTGCTCGACCGTGAACTCAGCCTGATAGTTTTCAAGCTCTTCTTCAGCCACAACTGTACGAACGCGTGTGAACGTCGCCTTACCGGTTTTGCGGTCGATGTGAACACGGATATCCATTTCGGAGCCGTAACGGGACTTGGCAGCACGTGCGAGGGATTCTTCCATCGCCTCGACGACCAAAATCGGGTCGATCTGCTTTTCGCGGGCCACAGCCTCTGCGGTTTGCAAAAGTTCA
>DQCL01000107.1:0-6868 GCA_003533975.1 Octadecabacter sp.
GGTCGCTGTGAGGTAACACTCGTGGGGGTTCGAGTCCCCCCGACCGCACCAAGTGTTTTCCCTAAGGGAAGACACATTAGGTTTTGAAGCAGCATGTGGCTGTCGGTTCCTTAGAAACGATGAGAACATGCAAAGCCAAGCCACCCTGCATATTTTAGGATAACGTTTTCAACGCCTTACGGCAGGACGCTGATCCATATTGCCGTTGTGAGAACCGACAAAACTGTACCGACCAGTACCGCTGAGGCCGCGACGCGTTTTGCGGTTCCGTACATATTTGCAAACACATAGGCACTGATTCCCGGTGCGACTGACGATGTCAGGATTGCAGAGCGGAACGCCTCGGTGGACAATCCGGTTGCGCTTCCCAGAGTCCAGACAATGATCGGGTGCAGCCCAAGGGAAATCACGCAGACAAACATAATTGTGCGTAAGTCGCCCTCAGGTCGGTAGCGATACAGCACGCCGCCCAAACCGAACAAGGCGGCGGGCAAGGCGGCCTGCGCCATCAACCCGATTGCATCCGTCAAGACCGCAGGCAAGGGAATGTCGCCTAAGTTGACGATGAACCCAAGCCCGATGGCGAGCACCAAAGCGTTTGAGAACATTGCTTTGGCGACTTTGGCAGGGAGATAGCGTAGGGCCGTGCCCTTTGCGCGCGCGAGTTCCATCGCGGTGATGCCAAGCATGTACCCAAACGGAGAATGGATCGCGATGATCGCATAATTCCCGAGCAATGCATCTGGGCCGTATGCGCGTTCTGTAATGGGTAAGCCAAGAAGTAAGGTATTGGAAAACAAGCAACAAAACCCAATTGCAACGCTGTCTTCCCAAGAGCGTGAGAAGAAGAAACGCGCCCCCAGCAAACCTGCGACAAAGGCCGCGACCACACCGGAATAGAAGCTGAACAGCAAAGGAACATCGAAGTTTTGTTGCAAGTCCAACGTAGAAATCGCACCGAACAAAAGGCACGGAATGGCAAAGTTTTGCGCAAACTTCATCAACCCATCGACAGCAATGTCCGTGAAATACCCGCGCCAAACGGCAAGATAGCCGCACCCGATGATGATAAAGACAGGTAGGACAACGGTGAGGATGCTGAGCACTGGATTATTCGGTGAGCGTCAGTTCCAACCCGTCGTATGCAGGTTGGATGTGCTCGTCGGTTTCTGCGTTCAGCGTCTCGTAGTCCAAATCAATATGCATGTTGGTCAACACGGCGCGTTTGGGCCTGACACGTTCGATCCATTCAAGTGTTTTTGCAAGGTGCGCGTGGGTCGGGTGCGGGTCACGGCGCAGGGCATCGACGATCCAAAGATCGAGGTTTTCAAGCTGCGGCCAGACATTTTCGGGAATGTCTGAAACATCGGGCAGGTAGGCGGCATTGCCAATGCGAAAGCCAAGGGCATCAATGCTGCCATGCTCGACTTCAAAAGGTGAGAGCGTGATCGGGCCGCCAGCACCGTCTATCGTTACGTCCCCGTCAATAGTGTTAAGATCGCAGATCGGCGGGTAGCTAGACCCTTTGGGCTGGACGAACGCATAGCCGAACCGTGCTAGCAACTGATTGCCTGTGTCGCCATCTGCCCAAACCTGAAGGCGTTGGCGCATATTGTAGACGACCATGCGGATGTCATCGAGGCCATGTACGTGATCGGCGTGGGCGTGGGTATAGACCAATGCATCCAATTCACCGACTTCAGCATCCAACAACTGCTGGCGCAGGTCAGGCGACGTGTCGATCAGAACGCGGGTAACGCCAGACGGCGAGGTGCGCGTCACGAGCAGAGAACAGCGTTTGCGGACATTTTTCGGGTTGCCCGGGTCGCAATCGCCCCAATGCCCGCCAAGACGGGGAACGCCGCCTGATGAGCCGCAGCCAAGAATGCGCAGGGTTGTTGTCATGCTGTCCAACCTGCTGCCTTGTCGAACAGGCGTTCGAAGTTGGCCGTGGTCTGTGCGGCGAAGTCATCATAGCTGAGTCCGAACACCTCAGCGCCGACTTTGGCGGTGTGTGCCGTGTAGGCCGGTTCATTGCGACGTCCGCGATGGGGCGGGGGGGCGAGGTAGGGGCTGTCGGTTTCCACCAGAATTCGATCCACCGGGGCGGCAGCGAAGATATCGCGCAGGTCTTGAGATTTAGGGAAGGCCGCGATGCCGGACATGGACAGATAAAACCCGTGATCGAGTGCGGTACGGGCAAGTTCTGCGCTACTTGAAAAGCAGTGCATTACGCATTTGAAAGGCTTTTCTTTGTATGCGTCCCCCAAGATCGCGGCCATATCGTCATCTGAGGCGCGGTTGTGGATGATCAGCGGAAGTCCGGTTTCTTGTGCGGCTTGTACATGCACACGCAGGGATTGCTTTTGAACCTCAGCTGTGTCGGCGGTGTAGTGGTAATCTAGCCCGCTTTCGCCAATGCCAACCATTTTAGGGTGCTGGGTCAGCGCGATAAGTTCATCTACGGTCGCCAATGGTTCATCTGCCGCGCTCATCGGGTGGGTGCCTGCCGCGTAGAATACAGGCGCATATGTTTCGGCAATCGCGCGTACTTGGGGTTCGTTTTTCAGCTTGGTGCAGATCGTGACCATGCGGGTCACGCCAGCGTCAACGGCGCGCGCAATCACATCGGCGCGTTCATCGTCAAAGTCAGGAAAGTCTAGGTGGCAGTGGCTGTCTACGATTTGTGGCGTGCTCATGTGATCCTCACTTAGGTCACGTCCTGCGCGACCTTTTCGATCTTGAATAGCGTATCAAGGATGAGGGCGGCAGGGTCAAGATTTACAGCCTTCCCGTGGCGCGTGCGTTCAGACACATCCTGCGCTAAAGCGGCCCAGCGCCGTGCGGCTGCGTCATGGGGGGACAGCTTTGCTAGAAGGAGGGCTTCGCCTTGTGCCGCTTGGGTTTCAGGCGGGCCTTGGATTCCAGCACGGGCCGTGCGGGCGAGGAATTTGTCGATCAGGTCCAGCACGAGCGCAAAGCGCGTCGTGTTTGCCTTACCTGTGCAGCTATCGGCGAGCTTGAGCCCGCGTGGCCTGTCAAATCTGGGCAAACCATTGAACAGGCTTACCAATTCAGAATAAACAGCGAGGCCATCGAGATTGGTCAGGCGGATTGCTTCGCCAACAGACCCCCCTGAAAGCGCGGTCAGGGCTTCGCCCGCGTCGGTCTGGATGCCCGCGGCGGCGAGGGCTGCTGTCACGTCATCTGTACCCAGAAGACCGCAGCGCAATTCACGACAGCGAGAACGGATTGTTGGCAAAAGGCGGGAGGGCTGGTGCGATATCATTAGGATAACAGCATCTGCCGGGGGTTCTTCCAGCAGTTTCAGGATCGCGTTCGCGGCGTTGACGTTCATTTCATCAGCAGGGTCCACGATGACAACACGGCGCCCGCCGTCCGTGGCGGACATGCCAAAGAAATTCTTGAGCTTACGGACTTCATCAACCGTGATGACGGATTTGAGTTTGTCTTTCTTGTCATCCCACGCGCGGCGCAAGACGAACAGACGCGGATGCGCACCGGATCGTATAAGGCGCATATCGGGGTGATCATCGTCCAACATGAGGCTGCTTGGGGGCGGGGGCGCACCAAACATGTCATCGGCGGCAACAAGCGGTTGGGACAGTAAGAACGCGGCCATGCGCCATGCGAGCGTCGCCTTGCCCACACCTTGCGGCCCCGTGATCAGCCAGCCGGAATGCAGACGGCCCGAGGCAAAGGCATCAAGAAAGTCAGCCTCCGCGCGGGGCTGCCCGAATAGATCAACTGTTTCAGATGGGTGCGGCGCGCCTTCAATCTGGTCGGGTAGGGGGCGATCTTCGGGTGCGGTGGCCATCAGCTGGCCGTCGCGCGGTCAGCCACATGAACGGCGATTTCGGCGGCAACGGCACCTGGGTCGCGGTTGCCATCAATCAGCACGCAACGGTTCGGGTGGGCTTTGGCAAGTGCAAGAAAACCGTGACGCAGTGTTTCCTGAAACGCGAGCCCCATGTCCTCAAACCGGTCTTCGCCGGACCCACGTGCAAGGCCGCGTGCCAGCGCGATGGACGGATCCATGTCGATGATGAAGGTCAGGTCGGGTTCTCGTCCGATCATGACATTGTGCAGCGTATCAACGGTGCCGCGCAGATCACCACGTGTCGCGCCCTGATAAACACGGGTGCTGTCAGCGAAGCGGTCGCAGATCACTGTTTTACCGGCCTCAAGCGCGGGCTGGATTGTCTTTTCCAGGTGGTCGCGGCGTGCGGCGGTGAACAATAGAATTTCCGTTTCGGCGGACCAACGGTCTGGGTCGCCGGTTAACAGTAAAGCGCGAATTTCTTCGGCCCCTGCGCTGCCGCCCGGTTCGCGTGTTAAGATCGCATCGGGGATTCGATCCCTTAGCAGCTTGGTTTGCGTGGATTTGCCGGACCCGTCGATGCCCTCAAAGGAAATGAACAACCCTTGCGGCGTGCCGTCATGCGCGTGATCTGTCACAGTTATTCAGCCTCAACCAGTGCGTCGTCAGGCGTTCTGACACGTTCGACCAAGACATCGGCGGCAGTGCGCAAGCGCGTGCTGAACCCGCCCGCTGCGACGCTTGCGTCAGCAATGAGCGGCACGCGGGTTTCGGGCAGGTTTTCCAAACGGATCACCAGCTCGGCGATCGTGTCGCCTTGGGTGATCGGCGCCTGGATCGGGCCGTTAAAAATGACTTCGGCATCAATTTCAGCGCCACCAGCTGTTGGCACCAACAAAGACAGGTCTTCTTCAAGCATCAGGCCAACATGGGGCACGTCCCCCATCCATACCTCAGCTTGTGCAATGCGTGTGCCACCACGGGCAACGTCGCGCTGCGCGAATTGACGGAATGCCCAGTTAACGATGCGCTCGGCCTCTTCGGCGCGGGCCTGGGCGCTATCAAGGCCCGTGATAACAAAGATGACACGGCGGTCGCCTTGCTTGGCCGATCCGACAAGCCCGTAGCCAGCCTCGGAAGTATGGCCCGTTTTTAGACCATCGGCTCCAATTCCAAGACCCAGCAAAGGATTGCGGTTTTGCGTGTTGGCGGGGTGTTCGCCATCGTAATCAAACGAACGCTCGGAAAAGAGGGGGTAAAACGTCGGGTAGTCAGTGATTAAGCGATCAGCCAGTATCCCAAGGTCGCGCATGGACATGCGTTGGCCCGCTGCAGGCCAGCCGTTGGAGTTGGCGAAGCTGGAGTTCATCATGCCAAGCTCGCGTGCACGCACGGCCATTTGCTGAGCAAAGCCAGCTTCAGTGCCGCTGCGCGATAGACCTTCGGCAAGAACACAGGACGCATCGTTGCCAGAAAGAACGATCACACCGCGCAGCAGGTCTTCGACGCGTACGCGGTCTGTGGTGTCCAGAAACATTGTCGATCCGGTGTAATCCATGCAGTGCTGGGACACGGGCAATATGTCGTCTACGGTTACTATCGGATCTTGCCCATTCAACGGGTTGATCGCCTCAAACGCCATATAGAGCGTCATAAGTTTGGACATCGACGCAGGCGGCAATGGGTCGTCCGCGTTCTTTTCCAGCAGAACGATTCCTGTGGAGTGGTCCAAAACATAGGCAGCTGTGGCGCGCGTGTCGAAGGTTTGCGCGCCGAGCGGTGCGGCGCTTGTGATCAACAATGCGAGTGTAGCGAGATGGCGGATCATAGGGCCTCTTGGTGGCGGTTAGTTGGTGACGAAGTACGCGTCTTCAAAGCCTTGTGCTTTGACCTGACGCAAAACTTCGGCACGTTCTGTTTCAGATGTCGCAGGGCCGACGATAACACGCCAGAATGTGCGCCCTTGACTGGTTTGCTCAAGAACTGTTGGGACGATGCCATTCCCGCGCATGCGATCAGCGGTGCCGCGGGCATTGGCTTCTACTGAGAAAATACCGAGCTGGATGAAGGGGCGTTCCAAGCTGGATGATGCGGCGGGTGCGGTTGCTGGGCGCGGGCTTGGAACTGGCGCAGATGTTGCGGCAGCTGTTTCAATCGCGGCTGCGGCGGCCGCAATCGGATCGGTGGCATCGCCATCAAGCGGCGTGCTTTCAATTGGCGTGGCTGCGATGTCCGTTGGGGCCTCGAAATCTGCGGTAGGCATGGCTTCGGGTGTTTCAGCAACCTCTTCGCGGCGCAATGCGGTGACCTGCAATTGTGTCGGCGCACCAGCAAGCATTTCAAGAGCAGAGGCCGCATCCGACGAAACCTGAAGGGCAGGGCCCGGGTTGTCGCGTTCACGACGGAACAATGCACCAATGACAAACGTGCCGTTGGTTTGATTGCGAATTATCACGCGCTCAGGTTCAGACACGTCCGGATGGGCGACCCAAACACCGCCAAGCGAAGGGCGTCCGTCCCATAAACCGGGCTCAGTTACTTGAAAAGCATCCGGTGCTTCGACGTCGCGTTCGACAAGTTGTACACTTTGGGATGGTGTTACGGTTGTGTCCGCGTTCGCATTGTTTGCCATTGTTGGGAACGAAAATTCGCCGTTCTCGTCACATGCGCTGAGCGCGAGTACTGATGAAACCGCCAGTATGGATGCAATTTTTTTATTTGATATCAGTGTTTTGCCCGTAACGTCTCGTGCCATTTTTCACCCTCTTTGATGCGCCGGTTTTTAGGCGCGATGCCCTTTTGGGCTTGGTCTGCTCAATCTGAATGACCTACGATAGCAGGCCTTTGGGGAACATTAGCCGCGCACGCGTTGCATTGAAAGGCTTTGGTGCGCTTTCGGCGGATTTCCTCTTTGGGCCGCTTGGACGGGTTTGATGCAATTGAGGGCGTAAAGGGACTTTTAGAATCAAACATCCCCCCTTAAAGGTAGCGCGCAGCGGAGGTTTGGCAGAGTGGTCGAATGCACCG
>DQCL01000107.1:6910-13860 GCA_003533975.1 Octadecabacter sp.
TCGAATCCCTGAGCCTCCGCCATTTGCATTCATGCTATAGGCCGCCAGAACGCCATTCCGATGGTCATGATGCTTATTCTGGCGATCCCAAAGCGGTACATTGTGCGTTGCGTCTAACTGGTGGGTTTGCGGTGCGGTTCTTGGTGATCCCTCATTCCTAAGCGCGTACCGACCCCTTCGCGCGCCAGCAAGGCACGCCACCAGTCTTCATTATCAAGATACCATTGCACGGTTTGTTCAAGACCTTCGTGCAATGTAACGGATGGCCGCCACCCGAGGTCTGCTGCAATGCGCGAAGCATCAATTGCGTAGCGCGCGTCATGACCGGGACGGTCAGAAACGAAAGAAATTTGGTCGACGTAGGGCGTGTCTTTAGGTCGCTTTTCGTCCAGAAGCGCACAAATGGCCTTCACAAGATCAATGTTGCGGACCTCGTTGTTGCCGCCGATGTTATAGCTGTGGTTTGGTTTGGCGTTTGTCAGAACCGTAAGCAGGGCGTCGGCATGGTCTTCAACAAACAGCCAGTCACGTATGTTTTGCCCGTCGCCGTAGATTGGGATTTCGTGTCCAGCCAATGCATTTATGATGACCACAGGGATCAGTTTTTCGGGGAAATGATAGGGACCGTAATTGTTTGAGCAGTTCGTCAACAAAACGGGCAGACCATAGGTTTCGCCCCATGCACGTACCAAATGATCGCTCGCGGCTTTGGTTGCCGAGTAGGGGGAGCGGGGCGCGTAGGCCGTCGTTTCGCTGAATTTTCCAGTGTCGCCAAGTGAACCGAAAACCTCATCAGTTGAGACGTGCAGAAACCTGAACGCGCTGGGCTTTCCTTGGCAAATCCAATGGTTGCGGGCCGCTTCGAGGAGATTAAATGTCCCTGTGACATTGGTTTCAACAAAGACGCTTGGGCCGTCAATTGATCGATCAACATGGCTTTCAGCGGCAAGGTGCATGACGGCAGTTGGCAGGTATGTTTCAAAAACACCGGCGAGGCCGGCGCGATCACGAATGTCGGCTTTGACGAAGGAATACAGTGGATTGTCGTGCACGCTTGTAAGGTTGTCGGTGCAGGAGGCATAGGTGAGAGCGTCAACGTTCACCACGCGCATCCCACGTGCAATCGCCGCGCGCACAACGGCGGACCCGATAAAGCCAGTGCCCCCAGTCACCAGCAGGGTCATTGAGAGCCTTCCCAGACGAAGGGGCTTTTCAGGTTGGCGAAGCTACCTGCCACGGCGTCTTTGTCAGACAGGACGGCATCTGCTGTATTCACGCCCCAGTTCACGGCAATGTCGGGATCATTCCAAAGCAATCCGTGTTCCGCTTGGGGGGCGTATTCTTGGGAGCATTTATAAGAAACCACGGTTTCAGGCACGAGGGTTGCAAATCCGTGCGCGAAACCAGAAGGGACCAACAACTGTCGCCCGTTTTTATGACTTAATTCGGTGCCGACCCATTTGCCGTAGGTTGGGGAGCCTGAGCGGATATCAACGGCAACGTCAAAACACGCGCCGCGGTCGCAGCGCACCAGTTTTGTTTGGGCGTGAGGCGGGGATTGGAAATGAAGTCCGCGCACCGTCCCTGAGGCGAGTGAAAAAGACTGATTGTCTTGCACAAACACCGCTTCAATTCCAGCTTTGGCGAGGGTGCTTTTGTTATAGGTCTCAGAGAAGAACCCGCGTGCGTCCGTGAAGCGGTCGGGCGTGAGGATCACCACGCCATCCAGTTCAGTGGTTTCGATTTGTACAGCCATTCCGGACCTTTCGCGCGTGCCCTACGCGGGCATACCAACAACTGCGACACGACGCTGACATGTGGTGATGAACGGCTACGGCGTTAAGGTTAACGAAAGGTTACGAAGCGTGCTGATCAAACGGAAACATTCTCAAAACAAGAAGTCACCTTCATCCAGCAGGCTGATGTCCACGTTCTCAAGCAGCACAGAGCTGTTCGTGCCTGTGATGATGATCACGTCATCCCCGATTTGTGACATCGCGTTCAGGACGTCGGCATAGTTGATGATTTGTGAAACAAGCGCAAAATCAATGCGTTCCAAGGTATTGTTTGCGTCGAAATCAAGGACGACATCGTGGCCATGGTTGTTTTCGAACACGAAGCGATCCGCGTTGAAATTTCCAGCCAGAATGTCGTCGCCCGCGCCACCAACGACCGTATCAAAGCCTGATCCCCCGTAGAGAGTATCTGCACCGTCCTCCCCCAAGAGCATGTCGTTGCCGGAGCCACCAAAGAAGCGGTCGTCGCCGGTCCCGCCCCAAGCGATATCATTGCCGTCGCCGCCAAAATGCCCGTCATTACCTTCGCCGCCAGACAAAAGGTCATCGCCCGTACCGCCGAACAATCTGTCCAAACCGTTGTCGCCATAAAGGGTGTCGTTCCCATCGTCGCCATAGACATTGTCGGCTTGGTGGCCGCCATCCATGATGTCGTTACCCTCGCCTCCGACGAGCAGGTCATACCCTGCGCTGCCAAACATTGTATCATTGCCCGCGCCGCCCCAAAGGCCGTCAACGGTAATGCCGAAGTTGCTGCCCGCATCCATGTAGTCGTCACCGTCGCCGCCATATAGACGGTCGGCGGTGGTGCCAGCCCAAAGGAAATCATCGCCATTGCCCCCCAAGAGCCAGTCGTAGCCGGCCCCTCCGATCAGCTGATCTGCGCCATCATCGCCGTATAAAGTGTCAGCGTGGTCCTCCCCGAATAGAACGTCGTCTCCTGTGCCGCCGTGCAAGGTGTCAAAGCCAATGCCGCCGAAGAGGTGATCGTTTCCTTCTTGGCCATCAAGGATGTCGCCGCCGCCGTCACCCGCGATTTGGTCGTTGCCAGATCCGGCTGCGATGGTGTCGTTCCCGGAAAGCCCGAAGATCGTATCATTGGTGCCGTTGGTGATGATGGTGTCAGGCGCAAGCGTGCCATTGGTCACGTTCCCTACGTTTGACGGCCCCATACTCGGCGTTCCCAAACGCTGCAATGGGTTCGGGGCAGGGCCGGGGAGAACTGTAGGTGGAAGTTGCAATACGGATGGTGTGACAGGGCCATACAACGCCTCGTCATAGAGCGCAGGATCGACACCCATTCGGTTGCCAACGATGGTGTTCAAGTGCGTGAAGTCATCGGCCCCAAGCGCCGTGCCATCAACGCTATGAACGTCGAGTACGGAGTCGAAAAATTGTAGCTCAGCGCCCCATGTGTAGGACGTGACATGCAGGTTGTTGAGCCCTCCAATCAGGCTTAGCGCCGAAAGGTCAATGACATCTTCATCGGGGTCAAAGTCGGTAATGATGTCGGTGTATTCGTCTTTGACCAAGATGAAGAGGTCGGCGCCGGTAACCCCGCTCATGATATCGAGCCCGTCACCATCAATGAGGGTG
Organism: Octadecabacter sp.; assembly: GCA_003533975.1. Lineage (GTDB taxonomy): Bacteria > Pseudomonadota > Alphaproteobacteria > Rhodobacterales > Rhodobacteraceae > Octadecabacter. Next base: position 10,303 of record DQCL01000107.1, read on the forward strand.
TCTTCGCCATTCCATCCAGTCAGTGAATCGTTTCCATCGCCACCCAAGAGAATGTCGTCGTTGGCTTGGCCATTGATCGTGTCGTCGCCGCTGGTTCCTGTTTTAACCTTACCAATGTCGTCGAGAGCTATCTCATATTCGACGACGTAGGGCGCGCCTTGCGTGGTTACGAATACACGCGCGCCGTTGGCGGTTTGGGTGGCCGTGAGGCCGGTAATCCCTTGCAGTGGTGAACCGACGCTGCCGGCAATCGTTTCGACATGCTGGAGGCGGCCTTCGCTTAACATTGCGAACAGGCTGATGCCATCATCGGCCCCCGCCGCAAGGATGTAGTCCACGCCGTTCATCGTGACTGTGGCAACGTGAGAGGCGGCTTCAAAGCGCGTGTCGAGGGTGTCTAGAAGGTGATCTATGACGCGCATTTCTGTGCCGTTGGTCGCGATTTCCAAAACAGAAAGCGAGCCGCTACCAGAGGAGGCGAGGATTGCGTAAAGCCCGCCACCAATGCCACTTGCAAATGTTATCGCACCCGGATCGTTGACCCAAAGGCCGTTGGAATTGGTCAGGTCATACTGGTGAACGAGTTCGCCGTTGTTATCTGCACGGAAAAGCGAAACGGTGTCCGATGTGGCGTAACTGACCAAAGCAATCGCTTCGCCGTTATGGATTGCCGTTTCGATGTGCGTTGCGACTGCGCCGGACAGCGCACTTGGGACCGAGATGTTTTCGTAACCGAGGGATCCGTTCAGATTGAACGTCAGCTGCGCCAAGCCTCCATCGTTGAGGGCAATAATCCCCATCGAGGAGTCGCCCCAAACGGCGATTGTGTTGATTTCGGCGGCATCCAATCCTGACGCGGACCAATCCGTTGCCGCATCAAAGGGCGAGGTGGTTCCGTCGGGGGAGAGCGCGACCCCTTGTAAGTCAGTGTCATCGAGCCCCGCTAAGAGCAGCTCAAACGTGTTGGTGCCGGTATCGCGGATCGCAATGTTTGTGGTTTCCAGTTGCAGGAGGGAGGCATCAAGCGCCCATGCACCAATTTCGACGGCAGTGCCTGCGCTACTGCCCAAATTAAACGCAGTGACCCAACCATCACCACGCGTTGTGACAAACAGCATCGGGCCGTCAGCGGTGCCCAGAATCTGCGCGTCTGTTATGCCGACAAGCGGGTCGTCCTCAATAGGCCCAGCAAACACTGAGACGGCACCGTATGCTGAAAAAGATGCAAACATCACTGCCCCGAGAAGCCATTTTATCGAGGACATTTGTGCGGAGTCGTTCGGGCCAAGGGCGGCACGAAATCGGGGCAGTAGGGTGGCATTCCTGATGTATTTTAAGTGATCTTTCAGGATTTTATTGGGCCCAGGTGTTGCGCAAACCAGCCGGGGGGCGAACGCTAGGTTTGCAACTTTTTAAGTCGAAACTCAGACCGTGCAGCAAATGAACTTCAATGCCATTTCCTGATCGCGCAAGACTATCCCTTGAAAGGACGCCCTATGTCGGACCAATCCCAAATTCTATCAATGCCGTATATCCAGCCCGCACAGGCACAAAAGCATGTCACCCATAATGAGGCACTGTTTCTGTTGGATGCTGTGGTTCAACTGGCTGTCGAAGACACATCCTTGTCGGCACCGCCCGCTAACCCTACAGCGAACGCGCGCTACATTGTTGGTGCCTCTGCCACCGGGGATTGGGCGGGCAACGACAACAGTGTTGCGCTTTATACGAATGGCGCATGGACGTTCTTTGTACCGGTCGCGGGTTGGCATGCTGATGTCCTATCAACAGGTGAAACGCGGCGGTTTGACGGAACAGGCTGGGTCAGTCCGGCCAGTGCGCCAATTCAGAACGTAGACCATGTCGGTATCAATGCGACAGCGGATGACACTAACAGGCTTACGGTCGCGGCCGATGCGACGCTGCTGACAAATGTCGGTGACGGTCACCAATTGAAGCTGAACAAGGCCGCGCCTGCAGATACCGCCAGCCTACTGTTTCAAACGGGCTATGCGGGGCGTGCGGAAATGGGCACCACGGGCGCTGATGATTTTACGATTAAGGTTTCAGATGACGGTGCAACCTACCGCGATGCAATCGTGGTCGAGGCCGACACAGGCGCCGTTCAGATGCCGCAGGGCCAGTGCTATTTGGAAGATGTGTTCATTATGAACGATACGTCATTCAACATGCCAATCCCGTTCTCGGATCCCGCGCGGATATTGATGTGGTTGTCGGTCAATATCATCGGGCGATTTTACCTGTTTTCAATTACGGGCACCCTGAGCGGCGCGACTAATTTTGGTCCGATGTTTGTAAGCCCTCCGGGGTCGTTGAATTTCCTGAGCGGGCCACTGAGCGGGACAACTGGTCCTGCCAATTCAATCAATATTTCAGTTGATACGACGACGGCAACGAAGCGGTTGTTCATCGAAAATCGCCTCGGCTCGAACCGCTTGTTTACGTTGTCCACGATGGGCAAGTAAGGCGACTTCCAGTCCTCAAAATTTTGATCGGAGAACGAAATGACCAAGAAGAAAACGACTGACGGTTCAGTTAAAGAAACCGAATACCGCATTTTCAACTTGCCCGGATACGGGCGCGTACGAGCGCCGGTAACCATGACCGAAAAAAGCCTGATCGAAGCCCTAACGGCAGATGATCCAGTGGCGGCACCCAAGTAGGAGTGAGCGATAGTTAATAGGTGTTAACCTTTGCGAAAGCTTCCGAATGTAGGGTGAGGGCATGCTGAAAGAGGGCCATCAAAGCATGTCTGGACTGCGACGCCTTTCTCTTGTTCGATTTGGAAAAATGCGATGACAATTTTGGTCTTTGGAAGAACAGGGCAGGTGGCGACTGAGTTGGCGCGCCTGCCCGATGTTTTATGTTTGGGCCGCAAAGTTGCCGATCTGACTGATCCTGCCGCCTGTGCCGATATCGTCAAATCGCACCGCCCGCGTGCCGTGATAAATGCGGCGGCTTACACAAATGTTGATCGTGCAGAACAGGAGGAACGTATAGCGCATTTGGTCAACGCGGAGTCGCCAAAGGCGATTGCGCAGGCCTGCGCTGACATCGAAGTTCCGTTTGTGCATATTTCAACCGACTACGTATTTGACGGCACAGGTCAGACCCCTTGGACCCCGGACGCGCGAACGTGCCCGCAGAATGTCTATGGCCGAACAAAGCAGTCTGGTGAGGTTGCGATACGTGACGTTGGGGGGCGGTTCGCAATTCTACGCACGTCTTGGGTGTTTTCACCACACCGTGAAAATTTCGTTAAATCAATGCTCGGGCTCGGCGCGACACGTGAAGTTCTTCGTGTCGTAGCGGACCAGATTGGCGGGCCGACCCCAGCGCGCGATATTGCGCTGGCGTGCCACACGATCGCCAATGAATTGATAGACGTACCGCACAAAACAGGAGTGTACCATCTGGCTGGAACGCCGGATTGTAGCCGCGCTGAATTCGCACGCAAAATTTTCGCCGCAGCGCAGGTGTCTTGTGACGTTGAAGACATTTTAACGTCTGAGTTTCCGACACCAGCTAAACGGCCTG
>DQCL01000107.1:13878-14082 GCA_003533975.1 Octadecabacter sp.
GTGAATTTGGTATTCCACGCCCTGACTGGCGATCGTATTTACAGGATCAATTCGCCGACGGTTAACCGAATATTAACCGCGTATCGGCACTACTGCGAAGTATGCGTAAAGGTATAATTCTTGCTGGTGGGACGGGATCAAGGTTGCACCCAATAACTCTTGGCGTATCCAAGCATCTTTTGCCAATTTATGACAAACCGATGA
>DQCL01000329.1:0-1807 GCA_003533975.1 Octadecabacter sp.
TCCGGACGAGAACCTGACGGCAGCAGCCCCGACGGGAATGTCCCGGTCCGATCTGAACGCGGAAAAGGAAAAGATATACGACTATTTCCCGCGACTGGCCGAGCGACACAATTCGCTCTCGGGCTANNGGTGAGCAACAGATGCTGGCCATCGGCCGCGCGTTGGTGACACAGCCGAGCCTGCTGATGCTGGACGAGCCAAGCCTTGGACTTGCGCCATTCTTGGTGGCCGAAATTTTCGGCATTCTCCAGAAGATTAACAAAGAGGAAGGGATGTCGGTTCTTCTTGTCGAACAAAACGCATTGGCCGCCCTTGAGATCGTTTCGGAAGGATACCTGATCGAGAACGGCCGTGTTGTGATGAACGGCACTGCAGAAGCGCTCAAGTCCAACTCCGATATTCAGGAATTCTATCTCGGTGGCGGAGAAGGCACCGATTTCCACAACGTCAAACACTACAGCCGACGCAAACGTTGGTTGAATTGAGCTTTAACCAGACATTGTTCATGGAGGAAAAGACGACGTGATTTCCAAGGTATGAGCTTCGCCTCGATGAAGCCGCCCGTGATTTCTCTGAACACCACGTTTGTTCGGGAGGGGGAACATTAGCGGGAACTGCAATTCAAGGAGCCACTGAGCGAGGTTTCTTTATGGAACTTCAACAAGAGGTTTTCATACCGTGGAATAAAGGTCAGTCTGCAGATCGGTCAGCGTCAATGAGGTGGCGGCGCGCCCGCAAATCGAAGAAGCCGCCTCGCACTTAATCAACGGGAGAGAGAAAAGATGGAAATCAAAAAGTACGTGAAGGCGGTGACACTCACCGCCGCGTTAGCGACCAGCGCGACGCTGGCAGCTGCTCAGTCCGAAGAAGAACCGATTCAGTTCGGCCTTTGTTTCGACCTTAGCAAGTCTTACACATTCATTTCGCCTCAGGTGGCCCAGGCTGCTCAAGACCTTGCGATGTACACCAACGAGAACGGTGGCATCGAAGGTCACCCAGTCGAAATCATCATTCGTGACCACGGCAACGAACCGCAGCGTGGCGTTGAGTGCTACGAACAGCTTAAGCGCGAAGGCGTGTTCCTTTTCAACTTCCTGTCTACGCCGGTCACGAACGCGGTATTGCCGCGTGCTATGAACGATGGGAACGTCCTGATGCAATCTTTCGTGGGACGTGGTGACGCGGTCGACGGTGATGTTTTCGAATGGGTTTTCCCTGTCGGTCCAACGTACTGGCAGCAGGCAGCAAACGACGTTGCTTTCATCAAGAGCCAGCTTGAAGGCGACCTCAGTGACGCAAAGATCGGGTTTATCTATCTGGACTACCCGTTCGGTCAAGAACCAATCGAGATTCTCGAAACTCTTGCCGAGCTCGAAGGCTTTGAGTTGGAGCTTTACCCAGTTCCACTGCCAGGGTCGGACCAGTCCGGCGCATGGAGTAGCATCCGTCGCGACCAACCCGACTATGTGATCAGCTGGTTGCTGGCGGGCGGGCATGTTGTTGCGTCCAAAGAAATGCAACGTAACCGCTTCCCGATTGACCGGTACCTCTCGGTTAACTGGCTGAACGAAGTCGACATCTCTAACATCGGCGCTGAAGCGGCAACTGGTATCCTTCGCGGAACAAACGTGGCCGGTGGTCAGGAAGTTCCAATCGTGCAAACGATGCTGGATACCTACTATGCCAATGGCACGGGCAGCGGTCCTGAAAGCCTGGTGCGTGACGTGTACTACAACACTGGGATGGCGATCTATTCCGCGGGCTTTGAAGCGGCGCGTATCGCTATTACGGAAGATGGCTGGCCGCT
>DQCL01000329.1:1930-3459 GCA_003533975.1 Octadecabacter sp.
GACTGGAGCGCCGACTACCTCGACGTGGTTTGGGAAGTGATCAAAGAGAGCTCTGAGTCTTTCGTCGCCGAATAAAAATTGGCCTTCCCCGCGGCGATCCAGTCGCGGGGAAACCACCTACTCACTTTTACATTCAAGTATATTCCAAAGAAACGAAGCTGTTATCATGAGCCCTATCGAAGTGACAATTGAAGACGGCATCGCGACCGTCTGTATAAACCGGCCCGAGCGTAAGAATGCGCTGTCCGTGGCGGCGACGAACGGGCTGACCGAAGCTTGGGAAAAAATTGAGGCGGATGATTCAATTCACGTCGCCATTCTGACCTCATCCGATTGCGGCGTCTTCAGCGCCGGATTGGATTTGAAGGAAGCCACACAAATCGCCCGGGACGAGGGCGTCGATATTCTGACCAAGATGCGTGATCCGTTTCACGAAGTCATGCGCGACTGCAAAAAGCCGATCATCGCGGCGATGACCGGGTCCTTGATGGCCGGTGGCATGATGTTGACACTAAATGCCGACCTTCGCGTTGGCCTCAGAGGTACCAAGGTCGGCATTACCGAAGTCAAGATCGGTCGCGGGTCGCCTTGGGCGTCTCCGGCGCTGTCGATGCTGCCACAACCTATCCTGATGGAGATTGTTCTGACGGGCGATCTGATGCCGATCGAACGGCTCCACGATTATGGTTTCACTAACTATATCGAAGATACACCGGACGCTGTGCGCGCACGGGCTCTCGATCTTGCCAAACGAATTGCCAGCGCGGCCCCGCTTTCTGTGATTGCGGCGAAAGGCAGCGTTCGCGCAACCATGGATCTCGGCTGCGCGGGTGGCCTCGAAGAGGGCAAGCGCCTGCACGAGGTCGTCTACGCCAGCAACGACGGAATCGAAGGGCCAAAGGCATTTGCCGAAAAACGCGCCCCCGTCTGGACCGGAACCTGAGGGAGCCTGCTATGAGCGAACATATTCGATTAGACAGGGACGGCTCTGTCGGCATCCTGCGCTTTGTACAACCAGAGAAACGCAACCCCTACAGCATGGCGTTTGTCGATGAGTTGGTGGCGCTTCTGAAGGATGTTGACCGCGACGACACGATCCGTGCCGTGGTTATGACCGGGGGAGACCATTTCAGCAGCGGCGGTGACCTAGTCGGGTTTCAGTCCGTAATCGCTGAAGGTGCCAGAGCCACCTCCGAGATGGTCGAAAGGGTTCATGATGGCGGGCGTGCGGCCTATCTCTTTCGCAAGCCATTGATTTCCGCTGTCTGCGGCGTCGCTTTTGGTGCCGGTCTGAGCCTTGCTCTGTCGGCGGACATTGTTGTCGCTGCCGAAGATGCACGGCTTTGCGAGGTCTTCGCCCGTGTTGGCGGGTGCCCCGACACCGGTTCAAGCTGGCTGCTGCAGCAACGGGCAGGCGCGGGCGTGGCGCGGATGCTTGTTCTCACAGGGCGTGAAATTGACGGGCGCACCGCCAAGGAACTGCGTGTCGTGGAAGAATGCGTTCCGGCCAAACAGGTCGAAGAACGCGC
>DQCL01000158.1 GCA_003533975.1 Octadecabacter sp.
TTCCGTCCGTGGGACACCCCTCCCAACGAGGGGCGGTGTTCATAGCTTGTTTTCCTTTTGTTTACTATTGGTTACGGATTTTCCACCAATACTCTGTGTCCGATTTGTGTCAAAAAGCGCGTTGGTGACGGTCTTATCCTTCATGGCGTGCGCGTATGTGCGCAGTACGGTTGTCGCGTCTTTCCAGCCGCCGCGTTCGGCGACAGTTTTGGGGTCAAAGCCCAGATGCAGCATCGACGTTGCAAAGCCGTGGCGGCAGCAATGTGGGGTCAGGCGTTCGATCTGCGCCCGTTTGATCACGTTGTTCCAAGGCCCGCGAACGCTTCCCCGCCCGGCATAGCCAAACACCCGTTCATCGGGATTTCGGTTGCTGGGGATGCTAGCAAGCGCGACAACTACGTCCGGTGGCAGATGCGCGGTGCGCGTCCACGGGGTCGGCTTGAACAGATGCAGTTCTACGGTCGCGGCACTGATATCAACATCGCGCCAGATCAAATTGCACGATTCACCAACCCGCGCGGCGGTCGCAAACATGAACAGGCAAAGCGCGCCCAGATGCGGTAAGCCGTCTTGATCTGCCTGTTCGGCAAATGCCTGCACCCATTCAGAAGTCGCGGGTGTCTTTTCCTCGGGGTTCTCGGGATACCGCTTTACAGAAATTCTGTGGCACCAGCCCAACTCCGCTGCATGGTTGATTGCCGCCTGCGTTGGCTTGATAACCTGCCGGTTCCATGTCGGCTCGTTTGCATTGGGATATATCCTTTTTGCCGCCTGACGAATTACCTCAGGCCGGATGTCTTCGACCGGCTTATCCTTCCAATAATCCGCCAGACGCATCAGGAACCTTTCCGACTTGTCAGCATCCAGATAGGCGGTGAAAACCTGCGCCATTGTCAGACCCGCCCCTGGCCCATCGAAACGACGTTGCCACGCCCTTTGTTCGATTTCCGCTTTGACCCTTTCGGCGCGGGCTTTTTCAGTCGCGCCTGTAGTGCCGCGTAATTGCCTTCCGGCAACGGATCCCCGGTAGTGCCAGATTTTGCCGCGCAGATAGAGTTTGAGTGGCATTCCATCGCCTTCATAAACATTTCGACATGGTGATCACGCATGACCACCTTGCCGCCAATTTTGCAGTAGCAACCAAGCGCCCGCACTTTATCCTGCACATACCTCGGCGATGCGCCAAGCTTTTCCGCCAGTTCGACGGGTGTCGTGGTTTCGGGGATGATTGAGTGACGGTTAACCATCGCCGTCCTCCCGCCCAGACTCCCGCTGGCCCAGCTCGGTCATGTTGAGCGGTGACAGGTATTCGTCGCCGTCGTCAATTTCGCGCAAGTTTTCCCAACCGCGAATCTCGTTTGGCGACAACCACCCCCATTCCCGCCCGATGCGGTACGCCTCATAGCGCGCCTTCTGGTCGCCCCTGAGCAATCCTGCCAGGTCATGTTCAACAAAGAACCGCTTGCGGCCCTCTGCGGTCAGCAGGGCGGCATTCATGGCCTGTTCCATCCTGCGGGCCATCGGGGCCAGACACCGCACCACCAGCGCGCGGCTTTCACCATCTACGTTGGAATATGTGGCGTTATCGGTGATCCCGACAACCGTGGGCGGCACACTGAATATCCGCGCCACGTCCATGTTGGTCAGCTTGCGGCTTTCCAGAAACTCGGCATCCTTGGAAGACAGCGCGAAGGGTTTCCAATCCACGCCACCGTCCAGAACCAGAATGCCAGAGGTCGTGGCCTGACTTTCAATGCGTACCCGCAGCTTTTCCAACGCATCCTCTTTGCCAGACCCGGAAATACTTTCTCTTTGCCAGACCCGGAAATACTTTGCGGAAAGATCAAACCACCCTCGGGGCGGAATGCCTTTTGCGCCTGCTTCGCCGCCTGATCTTGCTGACACAGCGCCAGACCAAAAGTTTCACGGGCCATTTGTATCGGGGAAAGCCCCATGATTCCATCCGGGGCAAGGCGATAACGCAGGTGCAGCATTTCCTCTTGCAAGTGGATTGAGCCGCGCCCTTTCTGGTCGGATACGCGATAGCGCAAACGGCCACTTTCCAGCTTTTCAACCGCGACCAGGGCCGGGTTGAGCGGATACAGCGCCACCACCTGGCCGCGCCGGTTGATTTCGATGCGCGCATAGGCGTTGCCGTTGGTCAGCAGTGCCCAGATCAGATATTCGCGCCCCTCAAATGCGGTCATTTGGGGGTTGAACATATCGTGCATCACGCCAAAAAGCGGCACAGTTGTCGCTTTGTCACGGCCCCCATTTTCAGCTCGTTGATAAACGTTCAATGGCATCGCCGCCAAGTTCTGACTGATAACGGAAATGCAAGACTGTGCCACCGCCAGACCAGAGGCGCGGGCGGTATCAACATATCCGTTCACGCTGCTTTGCTGGCCCAGATACTCGGCAAGATACGGATCAGAGGTGGCAACGTCGCGGCGTTCGCGACCAAACCAATTTGAAAAAGGCCAGTTCATGTCAGCAACTCCAGAATTTGCAGCTTTCTGACGGCGCAGGCCAAGGCCGGTTGGTTTGTATGCTTCGATCTGGCGTTGATCACCGTGCCCTCGTATGCTGGGAAGGCCGCAACCACGCTGATTTCGAAAAGGTCCACCGCCCGCAGCTCGCGCTGGTTGCCGTCCAAATGTTCATCCCGAACTGTAAACCCAAATGACATTCCGCCCAGATCGCCGCGTTCGGCCAGTGTCAGCACATCGCGGCCCGCTTGCGTGTCTGGAATGTCCAGATCAAAGGCAAGGCCGCGCGTGTCCTGAGATAGCCGCAGGGTGCCGGAGCGAGTTCGCGCCAGCAGGCGGGACGGGTCATGATCTACCAGAGCCAGAATGTCAGCCCGGTTGGCCAGTGTTTCAGTGAAAGCGCCTGGTGCGATGGTTTCCACCAGGTCTCCACCAATGCGGGCTTCGGTTCCAAACAGGGCTGCATAGCCTTGCAACTTGCGCCCCTTGGCCCGCACCTCGGCGGTCTCAAATGATCGTTTTTCCAGTGTCACAGGCTTATACTCCGATATGGGGCAATCAAGCGTGCGACCCCCAGCGGGGTCACAAATGTTTGCACGTCAGAAACGGCCTCTGCATTTGTGAAGAAATGCGCGACCAGCATCAGAACCGCATGGTGCAACGCTGGCGGAAGCGGATCGGCAGTCATATCAACGTCGATCGACTGCAAGTGACCCACCGCCGCGTCAATCTGGTTTTGGATCATGTTATCTTGATCATCTGACGTGATGCGCAGATGGTCCTTAGCTTCCGCCAGCTCCACCATTAGTCGATCTCCGCGTAGCGGAAGCCTTCGGGGTGGCGCACCACCACGTCAGCATCCAGAAAGGCATGCAACAACGCGCCGCCCTTGCTGGCAACATCGGCGTGGTAAGGGTTGATCAGCAGATCAACACCGGACCAGTAGCCGATATACAGGCTGGCCCACTCACCGTAGATCAGGGCGTTCTTGTCGCTGCCGGTGCCAATGTCATCGGGCACCTGGGTAGAGCTTTCAACCCGCTCACCGTGGAACAATTCGGCCAGCGGGATCACCCGCCCGTCAGCATCCTTGATCTTGCGAGCGGCGTTCATCACCCCGGTGTTGGTCAGAAAACCTGTGGTGCCGGTCACATTGTCGGTTTCCAGCGCCGCGATCAGATCGGCGGTAATGTCAGAGGTGAAGACACCCCCGGTCACGGTCAGAACGTCCGTATCCGCCAGAATTCCGGTCGGCTCGTTTGTGCCGCCACCGCGCAGGGCGGCACCGTCCAGCGCCTGTGCCAGCATATAACCCAGATCGGCGCGCAGTATCGGCTCCAACGCCTGATTGGACTGCAACAGCATCCGGCGGGACAATTCGTATTCGGCAGTGACAGTTTTGGGGGCCATGCTCTTTTTGGCAAAGGTGGCATCAGAACGGGCGGAGTCGGTGTGTTCTGCAACCCAGCCCGCCGTGCCGGAACCCGTCAGGCGGGGCAGGTCCAGATTGCCGGTCAGGCTGCGAAGGATAGTTGCGCCCATCATTTCCATTTTCAGGGCGGCGCGGCGTCGGTCGGTCATTGCCGCCAGATCGGTGGACACCAAATTGCCAGCGGTGCCGGTAGTGATCAGGGCGCGGGTCTCGCCGGGTAAAATATACTCAGTGGGAGCCATCAAGCCGCGCACTTCACGACCTTTGGACAATTCCTGATGCCATTCTCCTTCCAGACCGGTCGCCTGCCCGCCAGATCGGTGCTCCGACAGGGCTTTGGACAGGGAATATCCTTGCAGAGTGGGCGCATGGGCATTGCCACTAACAGTTTCGCTGCGGGCTTCGTCGCGCTCCCAACCGGCCAACTTTTCGGCATTGTCAATCTGGGTGGTGATGTTGCGTGCTTCGGCGTCCAGCGCGTTGAAGCGGTTGAGCTTTTCAGGGGTTTCGCCGTTGGCCAGCATATCATCGGTGATTTGGCGCATTTCGGCGATTTTCTTGCCGCGTGACTCTTGCAGGTCACGAATTGTATTAGGAGACATCTTGATTCCTTCATTGGGATTTAGGGTCGAAGGTCAGCGCGGACGAAGTTTGCAGACAGAGACCGCGCTGGCCGGTTAGCTTTGGAAAATCGTGCCCCCCTTGTTCATTCGCAGGTCGTGAATTCGGTCGGCGCATTTTCTCGTGGCCAAAGACATGTTGATCCGTAGCAAACTGGTCGAGTTGTATATGGCATCACGATATTCATTAATGACATCGAGACTGAACTCGCCCGTGTCCATATTGATTCTCGGATCGTCGATGACCGGTTGGATAAGCTTGTTTGAAGGATCGTTTTTAGGGAGAATTCGGCAGAAAGGATCAGGCCCAAAAGGAACAGTATTTTTGCCCCAGACCATATTCATTTTGTGCTTTTGATTATGCAAGTCGATGGAAACAAGCGCGCCATCTGCAATCAGAAGAACCTTGTCATAATCCCATGCGTTGAAGCCACTATAGCTTTGGATGCCTTGTGATTTCAGGGCATGGTGCAGCCAGAATTCAAACTCATAGTTCCCGGCCCCTGGAGTCCAGACGTCCAATTTCTTGATTTCGTCGTGGGAAAAATTGCGCAGACCCGACATATAACCAAAGCCAAAGTCATAATGCATCCAACGCATTTCTTGAGACATTTTTGCGGCGTGCAACAACGGAAGGCCTGCCCCCAAGAAAGCTCCTATCAGCGCAAAATGTACTAACCCCGTTAGATCATACAGGTTATCTGGCATCCATTGATTGGCCTCAGGGGCCAACCCATTGTCTCTGATGACTTGCAGGTTTCGCATACTTATGCCTGTGCCGTGGCTGATCTCGCCCGACGTGAAATTCTCAGGGTTGGTATGCTTCGGTCGAGCCATGCTCTACCTGTAACTCACATGTTGCGTGAATTCAATAAAAAACATTTAGTGTGAGAAGTGAATTCATCTCACGTCTACCGGTGATTTTGCGCCGCTTCTGCATGGCGGGCATCCCACATACGGGCCATTTGCTTCTCGCAGAGGTCAACTTTTTCCCGCGCAGTTTCGACCAAAGCCCACAACGCAGCATTTTCTGGGGCGCTGCTATTGGTATCTTCCCGGTCCGTCAGATGATCGTGCAAGGCAAAGAGGGTGCCTCGGATCATATAGAGCTGATGATCGGCTTCCGCAGATTCTTCACGGTATGAAGTAGGCAAACTAGTTGCGCCCTCACATGTGCAGCCCTTGGTCATGACAACACATCCAGATCGTCGGCCAGTTTCCTTGCCTTTTCCAGCGCGACTTCGGTAATTGCAAAGCGGACACTGTCAAACCGTTTGCCCTCATTTGTCAGCAGGTCGATTGCTTCAACTATTTCGGCCAAGATTACTGCGTCGTGCTGGCAATCGGTTATGGTGGCGTTTGCGGGCAAACCGGTAGCGGTCGCACAAATGCGGCTTTTGGTCATTGTTTTGGTCTCCGGTTGTGGTAATGTTCTATATGGGACCATAGGGAATGTTCTATTTTGGAACAAGAGAAAAATGTGTTGGCCAATCAGTTGAGGGCTGCGCGTGCAATTCGTGGACTGTCTCAAGCCAAACTCGCCAAGTTGGCAGACGTTTCTTCAATGACGGTGAAACGCGCTGAGGGGTCAGGCAAACCATATCCCTCAGAGGGGGCGGTGGCTGCCATCCGCAAGGCTCTTGAGGAGGCCGGGGTGGAGTTCATCGACGAGAACGGCGGTGGGGCTGGTGTAAGATTGAAGAAGGGAAGTCATCAATGAACATTGTAATCACGAATATCGAACGGCGAAAAAAAGATGGTGGTGTTGCGAACATCCTCATGCATGTTGATGTTGAGAACGATCTCGTTTCGGGTGTTTCTGGAAAATTTGTTGTAGCTCAGATGATAAAGGACACGGCAGCGCTTCCTGAAAACTTAGAGGAACTGTGTCGCAAAAAAATTCTCAAACTTCTCGATCTAGATGACACCGAGAAATAGTCCGTAAAATAGCGCGCCGCGCCCAGAGGAGTCCGGGCCGCGCGCTGTCGGGGTTTTCCCACTCACCAACTAACGGGGATGATTTGCGGCATGAAAAGTCGCAAGGCACATCCAACCTTATCCCATCAACTCTGCCAAACATGCGGGCATGGCCTCTTCGCCTTCCCGGTCGACCGCCGCCAGCGCCATAGCCAGCGCCACCATGCCGTCGATCCGCCCGCTGGACTTGTTCTTTGCCAATTTCCGATTCCCTGCCGGGTCCATTTCCACCACTGCGTTGGACGCGCAGAAGGTCAGGATCGGGTTGCCCGCGTGGCGCAGGCACGCCTCGGCCACCAGACGCTCCATCTTGTCCAGCGCCGGGGCCATGTCGCGGAACCCCTGGCCAAACGGCTCCAGCGGTGGTCCTGCGCCAATCCGGTCTAGTTCTCGTTTCAGATCCTCGATGCGCCAGCGGTCATAGGCGATGCGCTGAACGTCATAGGTGTCGCAGTATTCGGCAATGGTGTCGGCCACAAATGACGGATCGACCACAGCGCCGGGGATCAGCGTCAGGAACCCTTGCTTGGCCCACAGGTCATAAGGCACCCTGTCCAGCTCTGCCTTGTCCCTGATACCGCGTTCGGGCAGGAAGAACCGGGGCAGCACGTCAAAGCCGCCCGCATCGTCGGGGAACACCAGCACCAGCGCCGTCAGGTCGCGTGATTGCGACAAGTCCAACCCGGCCCAGCATTCCCGGCCGACCAGGGCGTCATAGTCCACAGCACCGCCGTTGGCATCCCATTCCGCCTTGGCCAAAAACCGCACATGGGCGTCAACACGTTGGTTCAGGATCAGATTGCGAAACCCCTGTTCAGCGGCTGGCATCCGCTTTGCCTGCGCCGCCTGGCGCTGCACATCGTCCAAGGAACGAAAGTCACCCAAGGCCGGGTTTGCCTTTAGCCATGTTTCTTCGCACCACGGGTCGTCGTCATCATCAGCGCCGTAGAAAGTCAGGTGAAAGCTGGGGTCATCGACTTCACCGGAATTGACCTTTTTGCCGTAATCCACCAGCTCGGACATGACGGCATGATCGCTTGCCGCCTGGGTGCTGATCACACACAGCAGGGGGTTGTCGCGGGCACCCATGGCGGTGTCCAGCGCCTCGTACAGATCACGCTTGGGGGCGGTGCCAAGTTCGTCGTAGATGGTGAAGCTGGGGGACAGGCCCTGCTTGGTGCTGGCATCGGCAGAGAGGGCCGCAAAGATCGAGCCTTTGCCAGCGCCGGTCAGCACCTCGATCCGCTTGCTGAACTTCACTACGTTGACGCGGGCATCCAGTTCCGGGTGTTCGTCGAGGATCGCGACCATTTCCGCGAAGGTTTTGCCCGATTGGGTTTTGTCATTCGCGGCGGCGTACACCTCGCCCCGGTTTTCGGCCTCGGGGCCCAGCAGGTGGCACAGGCCAAGACCGGCCACCAGCTGCGTCTTGCCGTTCTTGCGGGCCATTGACAGGACCGCAGTGCGCACCGGGCGGCGTCCGGTATCGTCTTCGCTGTAGACCGCTTCCAGAAAGTCGCGTTGCCAGTCGCGAATGCGCAGTTTGGTGCCCGCCAATGAACCTTGGGTGATCGGCAGGTCTTCGAGAAACGCCACCACGCGGTCAAGACGCGACAGGCCGGGTTCATCCCATGGAAGGACGCTGCGAAGGGCTGACACCTCGTGCTGGGCGAAGCCAAACGCGCCTTGTTCGGTGTTACCCACCACCGCCAGTTTTGGCTTTGCGCCGTGCCCTCTCAGTCCCATTTTTCAAAATCCAAATTAAGTAAACGCGCGTCTTTGCCATCGGTCTCCAGCATGGCTGATTCTCGTGATTTCAAGGCCCCCCACTCCACCACCCATCCGCAGGATCAATGGGGTTGCCATGCGCATCGCAACCTTTGAAGCGGCGACCGGCGGCGTTGCCATGAGTACGATCAAAACCAGAGGTCTTCTCGTTGTGGCAGCGCTCGCAGAGCGCCATGAGGTCAGCAAGAACGGGGTAAGGGTCGCCGCCCTGGCTGATCGGCGTCACGTGGTCCACTGTGTTGGCCAGCTCTGTCCTGCCCCGTTTCTCACAAACCAAACAGACCGGGCATTCGTCCAGCTTGGCCTTTCTGAGCTTCTGCCATTTGCTCGTGCAATAGGGCCATTTCGCCATCACGCCACCGTCCGCGACAGTTCGGCCATTTCATAGGCAATCTCGCTCTTTTCCTCGTGAAAGCGATGCGGGTAGCGGTGATCGGGGCGCAGTCGTTCAACACGTCGCACCAACTCTTGCAGCACCTCACGGGCGTTCGGCTTCGACTGGTCGCGGATCAGGCGTTCACTGCGCTGCATGGCGGTTCGCCTCCATGTCCAAGACTGTTTCAAAGAAATGCCGTGCCTCACCCTTTCCGGCTTCGCAGGTTGGGGGCAGTTTGCCGGGAAGGCTGAAATAGATTTCCCGTCCTTTCTCAGCCTTCCGACTTATCGGCAGGTGGCACAGTTTCGGGAAACCCTCACGCTCCAGCCATTCGGCCCAACGGTTCAGCGATGAATGGTCCGATATTGGCAGAACGCGCAGACCGGGCACAGCGGATCCGATAAATCGGTGATCCTTAAACCGTTCGAAGATCGGCGATAGCAAGGCTGGTGGTGGTCCATCAGCGTTCGCCCGCTCCCTTTGTTCTAAAGATTGTTCATCCTTATAATGCGAGGGGATAATTTGCCCCCCCTTTTGCTGTAAATCATCCCCCCTTTTTTCCACTTGCGCGGGTTGATTTGCCGCCCCTTTGCGGGCACGAAAAGCGATGATTTTTCCGGGTGCCAGAAGCTGCATATTGGGTGCTTTCCCGCGCCCGCCATTGCCTGTTGCCATCAGCCATCCGGCGTTGCGCAGTTCCCTCAGGACACGCTTTACCGTGTCGCGGTGCACCTTGAGGTAGTCGGCCAAGGTCTCTTGCGATGGGTTTATCTGGCCGGTTTCACCGTTAGCAAATTGCAATGCAAGAGCTGTAGCCACGTTCTTAGCGGTCGCGGTCAGCCCTTCGGCCTGCATTACAGCCTTGGCCCATTCGAAACGGTTGATTGATGCGTTACCCATGATGCACCTCACGGGTTGTGCGCAGGGCGAAAATCATGGTAAACAAGCTGCGAAAACAGTCTGTTTTTCTATGTGTATTGACCTCGGTTGCGCCCGCCAGCGCACCGGGGTTTTTCCTTGCCACATCGCGGACAAAACCAGAACCGCTTGTGTCAATTTTGTGCCCATCCTGCCTGCACGTTCCTGCATCGTTCTGCAAGGTGCTGCGCGAACCTGCATAGCAAGTGCTTTTGTGTATTGATGTTTTCTTGGGGTTTGAGTATCCCGGCAAGTGGGACACCCCTCCCCAACGAGG
>DQCL01000308.1 GCA_003533975.1 Octadecabacter sp.
GTACCGCCCCCGGGTCCGATCCGCTTATTGCGAGCGCGTTTATGTTCATAGTCCCGAGGGACATCTTAGAGATAGGCGAGTAAGGTGTGGATTTCAACACTTTGTCTCAAGCGATAATGCGCAGTAGGGTGTTGAGGGCCGTTTATTTTGGCCTGAAATGTTGAAACTAAATATTTAAGAGGAGAATTTGAGATGAGTGCACGTGTTTTTTGCATCATGACAATTGGGGGCATTGTTGCTGCGGGGGCAGTGGCAGCCGAGGAGATGACCTTCACTATGGAGGAGGTCAAAGGGGCAGATGCCTGTCAAAGTGTGGCGGGCATCGCGGTAGACCAGCAGATGTTGTGCAGCTGTACGCCCGCGGCGATGTCGGGTTCGGTTTGGGGCACGCCGGCCTATACCAGCGATAGCAGCGTTTGCGCGGCGGCCCTGCATGCTGGAGCTGTGCCGCCTGAAGGCGGTGCCATTGTGGTGACCGGTTCTGCCGGACAGACGAGTTATACGGGCACCACGAACAACGGTATCACCACGCAGAACTGGGCCGCATATGGCACGAGTTTCGGTGTGGCACCGGCGCAAATTAAAACAACCCTTGCGGCCTGTGGTCAGATACCATCAGGGGCGGACACGCATACCTGCCACTGTCCGGCGGCAGGGGGTGTGACGGGGCGCGTTTGGGGATATGGGCCGTACACGGCGGACAGTGACATCTGTTCAGCTGCGCGGCATGCGGGCTATATCGACGGCGATGGTGGCGATGTGACTGTGTTACGGCTGCAAGGGCTGCAGCGGTATTTGGGTGGCGAGTCCAATGGGATCAACACGAGTGATTGGCAGGCTTACTCGAGCTCAATCGTGTTTGACTGGAATGCGCCCTAAGTTATCGGCGGGTTCGCCAGATCAGGTGGCAGGCTTTTTTGCATCTGCCACCGATTTGCCCAACGCAGCAGTATAACCAGCAAGGTCGGCCAATAAGGTATCAACGTCGCTTGCGTTTTGCGCCTCAAGCGCGTCGGCGATGGCGGTGTGCAGGCCCACGATGTGGGTTCTTGAGCGTGCGGTGAACGTGATCATGTTCATCAGGGGTTCAATCGCTTCAACTGCGCCGGCCAATTGGTAGGACAAGACAGGGTTGCCAGCGCCATCAACCAAGGCGCGGTGAAACGCGACATCTGATGCGCAGAAGCTTTCATCGCTGAGGCCGGGCTGGGCTTGTCGCGTGATTTCGGCACGCATGGTCGCCAGGTGGTCAGCGCTGCGACGTTTGGCGGACAGGGGGGCACAGGCGCGTTCCAGCGCAAAACGCGCTTCGCAGGCTGTGTCAAAGTCCACAGTATTCATGCTGAGAAGCAAGGCCGATGTGGTGATTTGTTGGCCGTATGCGTCTTCAAACGTAAGGTGGTTCACGAATGCGCCACCTGTTGCACCGCGCTGGGTTCGGATCAGGGACTGGGCGGCGAGGCGTTTGAGCGCTTCGCGCACCGTTGAGCGGCACACGTTGAATTGTTCGCTCAGCTCGGCCTCGCTTGGCAATCGTTCGTCAACGGGCAAATCGCCCGAAACAATAGCGTCACGGATGGATTTGGCGATCTGGGCTGAAAGGTCAGGTGTGTTTTTCATTTGCCAGACATTAAACGCGAAAATTAGAAAGATGTATCGTTTTTCGTTACCGCAGTGCAGACTTTAGCAGGCGGTGAGTGCAGGAATCGTCAATTGTCTGACATTTGATCTTCATTTTACGTCAATTGTCTGACATTTGTTTTACAAGGAATGAGTCGCAGGGCATGTCGGGGAGGACATATGCGCGCAGAATGGATCAGAGGCATGGGTGCCCCGCATTGGCTGGTGCTGTTTGGCATCGTGCTGGTGGGGTGGGTTGCCCTCTATCTGATGGCCATTCCGGCGGAGCTTCGCGAGCTGTCCCAGATTTACGGCGCACAGTTTTGGGCTGATCTGTGCCGTGTAACGCCGGATGCGGCGGGAGTTCTAAAGCTTTGGGCGATGTGGGCGTTGATGTCGGCGGCGATGATGTTGCCGACCGCGCTGCCCGCTTTTGCGACCTTTGATGATTTGCCCGGCACACAGGGCGATTTTTGGCGGCTCGTCGGCGGATACCTTGGGGTTTGGTTGGTGTTTTCGGCAATCGCGGCCGTGGTGCAGATGGGGCTTTGGCGGCTGGGGGTGGTAGACCAAACGGGCCTTAGTCTGAATGTTTGGTTGTCCGGCGGGCTGCTGATCCTTGCGGGGGCGTATCAGTTCAGTGCGTTCAAGGCGGCATGCGTCAGCAAGTGTCGCGCGCCCTTTGCGTTTTTCATGCAGCATTGGGCCGAGGGGCCGTGGCGTATGGGAGGTCGTCTGGGTGCTGTATGCCTTGGCTGCTGTTGGGCGTTGATGTTGCTGGCCTTTGTGGGTGGTATGATGAGCCTTGCCTTTATGGGCTTGGCGACATTGCTGATGGTGTTGGAGAAGCTGCCTCAACTCGGGGAGCGCCTGACGCGCCCGTTGGGGGTTGCACTGATTGGCGCTGGCGTTTTGATCGGCGTAGGTTTTTGAATTAACTAGACAAACGGGAGAGAAATTATGGACGGAACACAAGACAGCCACCCAATGCGCCGCCAGATTACGGCTGCAAACTGGGCCATTAAAGGCGAGCTATTTCTGAACTGTAACTGTACGGTCTTTTGCCCCTGTGTGGTCAGCCTTGGCCAGCACGCGCCAACCGAAGGCTACTGTCAGGCGTGGATGGCGATTGCCATTGATGAGGGGCATTTTGAGGGCGAAGATCTTTCGGGCCTCAACATTGGGCTGCTTGCCGATATTCCGGGACGCATGGCCGAAGGCAACTGGAAAGTTGCACTTTATGTAGACGAACGCGCGTCTGATGCCGCCTATGACGGCATTGGCAAGATTTTCAGCGGCAAAGCTGGAGGCACAACTGGGCTGTTCACGATGCTGGTGAGTGAGATCATCGGGATGGAACGTGAGAAGGTTGAGATCATGCGCGAGGGGACCAAACGTGGCCTTTACGTTGGTCGCAAGATCAGCGGTGAGATCGAGATGATCACCGGTGCTGACCCTGAACAACCTGTCACCATGACGAACACGCAATACTGGATGGGCGCGGACGTTATTGCGGCTCGTGGCTTGAGGTCCAAGGTGCGCGATTACGGTCGTGTTTGGGATCTGTCCGGCAAATCCGGTGAAATTTGCGCGATCGACTGGAAAGGTGTTGCCAAGTGATTACACCTGAATATTGCCAAACTATGGCACGCTATAACCAGTGGCAAAACAATGGTTTGCGCGAGATTGTTAAAGCAATGAGTGAGGATGATCTTCGGAAAGATCGGGGCGCGTTCTTTGGGTCGATTTTTGAAACGCTGAACCATCTACTTTGGGGTGACACGCTTTGGATTAGTCGTTTTGATGGCGGACCAGGCACGGAAGCGTCCATTCAAGAGAGCCGAAATTTCACCGCATCTGGTACGGATTGGGGGTCTGAGCGATTTCGCGTGGATGGCCGGATTAACGAGTGGGCGCGTAGGGTTGATGCGATTGATCTCGTTGGTGATTTGCACTGGTATTCCGGTGCATTGGGGCGCGACATGGTTAAGCCCAAGGCGATTTGTGCGATGCAATTGTTCAATCACCAAACCCATCATCGGGGACAAGTGCATGCGATGCTGACAGCCGCAGGGCAAAAGCCCAACGACACGGATCTTCCTTTTCTTCCAGAGGGTTAAGAAAAATGGTAATCATAGCAGGATCGCGTCGTATTCGGCGTACACCGTTCTCGGATGGCGTGGAGGCGTTTGGCGTCAAAGGCTACACGGTCTATAACCATATGCTTTTGCCAACCGTGTTTCGCTCGGTTGAAGAGGACTACCATCATCTGAAATCTGCTGTGCAGGTTTGGGATGTGGCGGTTGAGCGGCAGGTTGAAATTCGTGGGCCGGATGCCGCACGTTTGATGCAAATGCTGACCCCCCGCGACCTTCGCGCAATGCAGCCAGGTATGTGCTATTACGTGCCGATGGTGGATGAAACGGGGGGGATGCTGAATGACCCCGTTGCTGTCATGATCGCGGAAGATCGGTATTGGGTTTCAATTGCTGATAGTGATTTGCTGTTTTGGGTCAAAGGGTTGGCGTATGGTCTTCGCCTTGATGTGCTGGTGGATGAACCTGATGTTTCACCGCTTGCGATCCAAGGGCCGAAGGCGGACGAATTGGCGGCGCGGGTTTTTGGCGACAAGGTGAAAGACCTTAAGTTTTTCCGCTTTGGCCGCTTTGATTTTATGGGCCAAGACATGATCGTGGCGCGGTCGGGGTACTCAAAACAGGGTGGCTTTGAGGTCTATGTTGAGGGTGGAAAGAACGGGATGCCGCTCTGGAATGCGCTGATGGAGGCGGGCAAGGACCTTGATGTTCATGCTGGCTGCCCAAACGTGATTGAACGAATTGAAGGCGGTCTTTTGTCTTACGGCAATGACATGACCCGCGATAACACACCGCACGAAGCGGGCTTGGGGCGGTTTTGCTCGACCGAAACAGCGATTGGTTGTGTCGGGCGCGACGCGTTACTGCGTGTGTCCAAAGAGGGGCCAGTCAAGCAGATACGAGGTTTGCGAATTGAAGGCAGCGTGCCACCTTGTGATCGCGCGTGGCCGATCATGGATGCGGATGGGCAGTATCAGATCGGCGCAGTGACATCCGCCGCATGGTCGCCCGATTTTGAAACGAATGTCGCGATCGGTATGGTGAGGATGACCCACTGGGACCCTAGAACCGACGTGGATGTTGTGACGCAAGCAGGCGTTTTTCCTGCGGTCGTCCAAGAAACTTTTTGGATATAGAGCCTGTAGTTTAAGGTAGGTGTCCCAATTCTGGGGCGCGTGCTGCTGGGCCAAGATGAATGAGGGAGAATGATATGTTTAACGCGTTGATGGTTGAAAAGGACGATGAGGGTAAGACCTCTGCGTCGGTCCAGAAAATTGATCTGGACCGTTTGCCTGACGGCGACGTAACGGTTGCGGTTGAATACTCGACCGTGAACTACAAAGACGGTCTGTGCATTGGGCCAGGCGGTGGGTTGGTACGCAACTATCCGCATGTTCCCGGTATCGATTTCGCAGGGACCGTCGAAGCGTCCGATGATGCGCGCTACAAGGCGGGTGACAAGGTTGTATTGACTGGTTGGCGTGTCGGCGAGGTGCATTGGGGCGGTTATTCCCAAAAGGCCCGTGTAAAGGCCGATTGGCTGGTTCCGCTTCCTGACGGTTTGGATACGCGCAAAGCAATGGCTGTTGGGACGGCGGGTTTCACAGCGATGCTCGCGGTGATGGCGCTTGAGGATCATGGCATCAAAGACGGGCCAGTTCTGGTGACGGGTGCGGCTGGCGGTGTTGGGTCGGTTGCGACGGCGATATTGGCAAACTTGGGCCATGAAGTTGCTGGTGTTACAGGGCGGCCTGACACCGAGGATTACCTTAAATCCCTAGGCGCGACGCAGATCGTTGCGCGCGAAGAGCTGAATGAAACCACCAAACGCCCGCTAGAAGCTGAAGTTTGGGGCGGTTGTGTTGATGCCGTTGGCGGTGACATGCTTGCGCGGGTACTCGGGCAGATGAAGTACGGCGCGTCTGTTTCGGCAGTTGGCCTTGCGGGGGGGGCCGCGCTTCCGGCGACGGTCATTCCGTTTTTGCTACGTGGTGTGAACCTGCTTGGCATCGATTCCGTGATGCAGCCGTACGACAACCGCGTGCGCGCGTGGGCGCGGATTGCCAAAGATCTGCCTATGGATAAGCTTGAAGCGATGGTGCAACCGGCTGTTTTGTCTGACCTACCAGCGCTTGGTCGCGACATTTTGAAAGGCCAAGTAAAGGGCCGCGTTGTTGTTGACGTAAACGCTTAACAGGTGACCCCGCGGGGGCGGCGAGGTTTGGAGCCTTCGGCGGGAATATTTACGAAACAAAGGCAAATAGGGCGGCGTGAAAGCGCCGTCCTTCTTTGTATTCGGGGGGATGAATGGTTCCTGTGGATGTGTAACTTTCACCTCGCCCTTGCGCGGAGGCCTTTCGGGGGGGTATTTGCAGTGTAACGCAGATCATGTTGACCCGACCGGCGATGCGAAAGACGTCGGGCAGCGTTAACGCTGAGGAGCAGAACAATGCCTACAATGGGGAAATTGGTTGGCGCGATTCTATTTGGCGCGCTTGCGTGGTACACAACGACGTTGATTGTGCCTTTGTTCCCTGAGGGGACAAATTTGGGCTACTTTCAAGAGCTGAACACGTTCTTCGGCTTAGTTGCAGGGTGGACCGTTGCGGGGCCGCGTGCCGGGACGGGGTATGCCGCGTCGATCAGTTATGGGCTGACGGCATTGGTTTCGATGGTTGTCATGGCGTTGTTTTTCAATTCCTTCCTCGTGATGATCAAATATTCCTTGCGTAAACGCTATGACGGTGCGGGTGAGGCTGTAACGGATGTATTTGCGCTGTTTATGGAACATGGGTTGATGATCCTTACGCCGGAAATCATCACGACACTGCTGGTTGGTGGTGTGGTTGGTGGCCTTGTAACTGAAATGTTCGGGCGGCGGTTCACCTAATGGACTTATTCATTTTCGGCACCCTGTTGCATATGCCACTATTGGAAGTGGTTAGTGGCGATCCTGATATTGCGCAGCGCATCACTTGGGCTGTGCGGCCTGGATACCGTGTGAGCCGCGTAAAGGGGCATGTGTTTCCGATAATGCACGAAGACGCCGACAGTGTTGCCGAAGGTGTGATTGTCGAAGGCCTGAGCGATGCCCATCTTAAGCGACTGGATTTTTACGAAAAGGCTTTCGACTACAGTCGCGTTGACTTTGTTGTTCTTGATAAAGATCAGGCCCCGCGAGGTGTAACGGCCTACGTGCCGCCGGAAGGGCGCTGGACGCCAGCAGAGCCGTGGAACCGCGAGAAGTGGATTTCCGATTTTGGTGAAGTGACAGCGATGACCGCACAAGAGGCGATGGCGGCCCTTGGAAGTACGACGCCATCCCAAATGGGTGAGCAATACCCGAACATGATGGCCCGAGCAGCGTCACGGCAGCGTGCCGCGAAATCAGCCGGTTACGGGCAGATGGGGCGTGCGGATGTGCATTTGATTGACGCGCGCAAGCAATATGCGGGCTTTTTCAACGTTGAGGAGTTGGACCTAACCTTCCGTCGCTTTGACGGTTCGATGTCTGAGCCCGTCAATCGCGCGGTATTCGTCGGAACGGACGCGGCCATTGTTCTTCCGTATGATCCTGTGCGTGACCGCGTGATGCTGGTCGAACAATTCCGCCCCGGCGCGTATCTGCGCGGCGATCCGAACCCTTGGACATTGGAACCCGTCGCAGGGCGCATTGACCCCGGTGAGGGGCCTGAAGAGGCCGCAATCCGTGAAGCTGAAGAAGAGGCGGGGATTAAGATCACGTCATTGCGCGGTGTGTCTGCCGCGTACCCAAGCCCGGGATCTACGACAGAACATTTTTATGTTTTCATCGGGATTACCGATTTACCTGATGGCGCTGAAGGCGTGGCGGGCAAACTGTCTGAGGCAGAAGATATTCGTTCGCAAGTCTTGGACTGGGCGGATTTTGATATGGCGTTGAATGCCGGAGAATTCAGACTATTGCCGCTGCTTGTGGCGGGGCATTGGCTCGCACGCAATCGCGAAAGCCTGCGCGCAACAGCTTGAAGGCGCGCGAGGGCTCGCCTACATCTG
>DQCL01000272.1 GCA_003533975.1 Octadecabacter sp.
GGGTTGCCAGCCGTTATTGTTGTAGGCTTTCCAAGAACATCACGATGTCGGCCACCGTGCGCGATGTCATCACCGGCTGACCGGTTTCCAATTTCAACGGGGTGTCGTTGCCCTCAAAATAGTCGCCATACACCGGCATCGGTGATCCGTGGCTAACCAGCGGTTCGCGCCCGTCAATGCGCATGACCACGCGGGTTGTTGGGAAGACCCCATCGTTGCGTGCGGTTAGCTCCGTCAGGTCTGGCGGTTGTAAGACCAGCGTTGCCGCCATCGGCCCGCCGCCGTGCAGATCAACGCCGTGGCACGTCGCGCAATAGGTTTGGTAAATGCGCTGGCCTTCCATGATCGAAACGTCGGTGTCCTGCGCCGCAAGCGGTGTGGCAAAACCCAGTAGTGCGATTGCAAATGGCAGCTTCATCCTCGCCTCCTATTCCTGAATACTTTCCAACCATGACCCAAGCGCCAACAGGCGTGCCGGAATGGGCGTGCCCAAGCCAAATTCATCTTCAACAACCACGGTCGGCCCCATGTCGCCCGCGCCGAATTCCGGCATCGCAGCGCTGAAGTGGCTGCCCCGTTCAAACCCGTCGATCACGCCCAGCACGTAATCACGCGGGAAATTGCCACCGTTGTCGGCGGCCAGCACGGTCAGGTCAGGGGGCATCGTAAACAGTTGTTCCCCTAAATCGCCCATGCCCTTGGCATCCGCCCCGTGACAGGCCGCGCAGTTTTCTTGGAACAACACATTGCCTGCTTCAACGCTCACATCCAGTTCCTGTTCAACACAACCCGCCAATAGAAGCGGTGTAATCCATAAGGCTTTCATCGTGGTGTTCCTCCTGTTTTACCTCAGTATAGGCGGTTAAGGTTTCGCGGCTTTGATCCAGATCAGCCAAAAGTGTACATACGCAATGTGTACAGGTTGTGTACGGGATGTGTACGTCATCTGCACCGTCCTCTTGGCACGCCTCTCTGTACCGCATACCCTTTGGCCATGCGTATATTGATCGCCTTGTTGCTCCTCACTGCCTGTGGTCGCGGCATCACTGACAGCGAACGTACGCTTATGGGCGAAGTGATGGGCAGTAGCTTTAACGCGAATGAAATCAGGATGTTAGAAGCAGGGTTTATCGGCATTCGAACGCGGACCTACCCTGTGCGCCCACAAGTCACTTGCCGAGAAAAGCTCGCACCGCCACCCGATGGCCCGACATTTCAAACCCGTACGGCCGGTGCGGTCGCTTGGCAGCACGTCTTAACCAATCCTGACTGGACGTTAACCAATTACGCTGAAGGCTACCCCGAGCGCATTAACCTCGTCGCGGCGATGTATTTCGCACATGAAATGACCCACGTTTGGCAATGGCAAAATCGTGCCACCACAGGGTATTCCCCGTTTCGCGGCCTTGCAGAACACAAACCGGGTGTAGACCCGTATTTGTTTGATCCGACTAAGGAAATACGCTTTCTCGATATGGGATATGAGCAGCAGGCGTCTTTGGTAGAGGAATTTATTTGCTGCCGCACCCTCGCCCCAGACGCGGCACGCACCCAGCGCCTCTATGAGACCCTTTCGGCGGTCATGCCCGTGCAGCACCCAACACAAACGCCGAGACCTGCGCAGGTGCTCGGCGTTCATGAAGATGTAGATTTGGTAGGAATTTGCGACTAGGGGACGGCGCGTTATGATACCGTTCATTTTTGCCGATTAATGTACAGCCAGATTAGAAACCGACGCGCGGATCGTTGAACTCGTGTCGTCACTGTCGCCAGAGACGGCGACCCCAACAAGCGCACCCGGTGTCCCACCAAAGGCTGCCGCAAAATCACTGGCGAGGTTCACGCGTTCAGAATTGCTGCCTGTTCCGGCAGAGCGAAGGATAACATTTGCACCCTGCCCCGGCGCATATGGCGACTGCTGGACAGAACCGCGCGAATGGTTACCGCCCCAAACATATTGCAGTATCCGCACATTCGGGTTGCTGTTTAGCTGTCGAATATTGGCGCCCTCCATGTTGGCGGCGTCCGCTTCAGGCAGAAACACGAAATAAACTGAGATATTACGGTCATCCCCACCTTTTCGGCGTAGGTCCGTCGCTGGAACGGATTGATTAACCGACCAGTTCCATGACGCGGACCGCGCGCCCCAATCGCCGCGTCCAGTGCGCGTCCATGCTAGGGAAACCCCGCCATCAGATGCGATGCCCAGTGACCCACCATTGAAGGAATAGTCATTAGAATTAAACAGCTGCAAGCGTTGCTCGTTCCAGCTGCTTCCAAAAGAAATCGGACCAGCCGCAACAGCAGACGCAGATAGAGCCAGAGGAAGGACAAGGGACAGAATACGCATGACAACACCTTTCAATTTGTTGATTGCACGTTGCCCTGAAGCCGCGGCAAACCTCAACGAAAGGTTTTGTTTCTCACGCTTTTGTTAATCTGCCGCGAGGCCGCGTGATGCAGTCCAAAGCGCGTCCGGCACGTCAATTTCGCCCATCGGCTGACGGTCTTGGCCGGGGATACGTGCGCCGTCTTGTTCCGCGACAGCCTGTGCAACGCGCGCTAAACGTGCGCCAAAATCCGCGCCCGGTTCCATAAGAATGTAAAACTGTCCAAGATCATGGGGTTTGCCATCTGGCAACTTCAACCCGCTGACATCCAACGAGTTAACCGAACCTGTCATCCCCGCGGCAAGGACTTCGGCCATCAGACCAAATCCCCAACCTTTGTACCCACCTGCGGACACGAGCGCGCCTTTCAACGCAGCTTCGGGGTTGGTGGTTGGTTCACCGTTCGCATCGACAGCCCAACCAAGGGGAATGTTTTCTCCTGCGGCCTTGGCCATCGTGATCTTGCCAAGGGCGACAGCCGAGGTTGAAAAGTCCCAGTGCATGCCGCCATCAGGCAGCGACATGGAAATCGGGTTTGTACCGATGACCGCCTTGTTGCCATTTGGCGGTGCGACAACGGGCGACGCGTTTGTGAAACCAATCCCGACCAACCCAGCTGCTGCAATTTGTTCCGTAAAAAAACCAAGGCTTGTGCAGGTATGGGCGTGTGCAACGGCAAGCGTTGCAACTCCATTTTCACGTGCAGCTTCAATAGCTTGTGGCAATCCGCGACTGAACGCCGGTTGCGCGAAACCAAACCGCGCATCGGCAATCACCTGCCCCGCCTTGGGCTGTGTCACAACGGGTTCTACCTGCCCGTCAACGCGGCCGGACTTTAGCTGGGTGCAATAGCTTTCAAGGTAATACAGCCCGCAGATAACATTTCCAAATGCCTCTGCGCGGGCGACGGCGCGGGCCACTTCCCCTGCCTGCCACGCACCAGCCCCATGCGCAACCATCGCGGCTTTTGCCACATCTTCAATTTCGGAAACGAATACTTTCATGCGATCAATCCTGCTTCTAGGCGCACGGTGCGGTCCATCCGCGAAGCCAATTCTAAATTATGTGTCGCGATCAGTGCGGACAGGCCAGACGAGCGAACCAATTCCATCAAGGCATCAAAGACACGATCAGACGTGCCCGGGTCTAGGTTGCCCGTTGGTTCATCCGCGAGCAGTAACTTTGGCTTGTTTGCCAGAGCGCGACAAAACGCGACCCGTTGCTGTTCCCCCCCAGACAGCGCGGCGGGGCGATGTTCGGCGCGGCCCTCAACGCCAACACGCGAAAGCAAATCTAACGCGTGTGCCTCAGCGTTCACTTGGGACACGCCGTTCGCCAACTGCGGCAAGACGATGTTTTCAAGCGCCGTAAATTCCGGCAACAAATGGTGGAACTGATAAATGAACCCCACATCATTGCGCCGCACGGCTGTGCGTTTACGATCCCCCAGTTTGGTCAGGTCTTCGCCCGCAATCGCAACTGTTCCGGTGTCCGGCGTATCAAGCAAACCTGCAATGTGTAGGAGCGTGGATTTACCCGCACCAGACGGTGCGACCAAAGCCACAACTTCGCCCTTTTCGACCTGCAGGGACACACCATGCAGCACCTGCACTTCGTTCGGTTTGCCGTGGTTATACGCCTTCTTCAGCCCGTCGAGTTTCAGGGTCACATCACTCATATCGCAGGGCCTCCACGGGGTTCATTCGTGCGGCGCGTCGGGCCGGAAAGATCGTCACAATCCAGCTAAGCGACAGCGACAAGACGACTGCCTTAAGCACATCGTCAAGCTCTAGCTTGGCAGGAATGTTGTAGATCCCGCGAATGGAAGGGTCCCAAACACCGCCGCCGGCCACGTAGTTCACGAACGCGAAAATCTGGTCAATGTAGATCGCAAACAAGCACCCTAGGATCACCCCGAGCGACGTGCCAACCGTACCAAGGCCCGCGCCACAAATGAAGAAAATGCGCAAAACCGACCCTTCCGTCAGCCCCATCGTGCGCAAAATTCCAATGTCGCGCCCTTTGTTTTTCACCAGCATAATCAAACCGCTAATGATGTTCATTGATGCGATTAGCACAAGGATCGCCATGATCACGAACATTACATTGTCCTCAACCGTCAGGGCACGCAGGTAAGCACCCTCATTGTCTTTCCAGCTGTAAAGAAAGGACTCTGGGCCAAGCTCACGGTAGAGCGGTTGTATCCATTCTTCGACGCGATCTGGGTCGGCGACATATATTTCAATCTCGTCGTGCACTCCGTCGCGGCTAAAGAAACTTTGCGCGGCCTCTAGTGGCAAATACACGCGACTGACGTCCGTAATGTAGCGCCCTGTTTGAAATATATAGGCCACGTCGTAGGCCACACGGCGCGGGCTTCGACCAGCCGCAGTTTGCACGCCAGTCGCCGACAACAGGTTGATCCGGTCCCCCACCTGCACCCCGAGTTTTCGGGCCACACCCGAGCCCAGCGCAATACCGGAACCGACATCATTTGCTCCAAAATCTTCAATCGAACCGGAACTGGATTGTGGGTTCAGCACCAGCGGAATGTCTTTCAAATCACTCTGCGTAATACCGTAAATCTGCACGAAGCTGCTGTTGTCCGCCTGCGACGCCAGCCCCTCACCGCGCAC
>DQCL01000025.1 GCA_003533975.1 Octadecabacter sp.
TGTGCCGACTGCGGCCCCGACAACCCTGACCAGTGCTGCGGGTGTCGGCGACGGCAACGACACTTATTTCGGTGGCACTGGAGACGATCTGGTCGTTTTGGGTGGCGGTAACAGCAGTGGAAACGCCGTTACAGATAGCGCAACCTTGGGCGAAGGCGATAACTATGCGATGGGCGATTCCGGCCGGATCAGCATCACGTTGGGCGTGGATGGATCGCAAGCGGTCTCTTTGGTGTCCGATCCTGTGGTCGTGGGCAACAACGACGGCATTGACCAGATCACGGCAGGCAGCAGCGATGACTTTGTGGTGCTGGGTGGCGGCGGAGACATCGCGAACCTTGGCGACGGCGCGACCTACGTGCTGGCCTCGTCGGGGTCCTTGAATACAACATCCGCATCAGACGGCCGCCTAACGGTCAGAATTATGTCGGCTGATGTGGTTGTGGGCGCCACGGACGGCGATGACACAATCACGGCCGGTTTGGGTGACGACTTCGTCGTGCTCGGCCTTGGCGCGGATACCGCCAATTTGGGTGACGGCACAGTGCACATCATCGGCGGTGAAGGCACATTGGATTTCGCAACGACAGCTGCGGGCGAACGTATCTTGGATATGACGAGCCAATTGGCGGTTCTTGGCAGTCTGGATGGAAATGAAACCATCACGGCTGGCAACGGCGACGATTTCATAATCCTTGGTCTTGGCGATGACCATGTCGAGGCAGGCGATGGAGAAAACCGCGTGCTCGGCGATCAGGGACGAATGTCTTTGGACACGGCCGCTGGTTCCGAAAGCTTGACGTTCCTGTCCCCCAACCTTGGGGGCAATGACACCGTCTATGGTGGTGCGGACATTGATATCGTCCTGCTCAGCCAAGGCGATGATCTTGCCGAAACCTTTGACGGGGACGATCTGATTGCCGGCGACAACGCCACTGTGACCAAGAACCAGAACACTGGTGTGCATGTTCTTGAAGCCGACACACTGCCCTTTGGCGGAGACGATGTAATTCGATCCGGAGAGGGTGACGATCTGATCGTTGGCTCATTCGGCGCGGATACAATTGAAACCGGCGCCGGCGATGATTTTGCGCTGGGTGATCTCGGGAACCTCACGTTCCGAAATGCAACGGACGTCGAAACGCTGACCTATACGACAGTTGATGTCGGAGGGGGTGATATCATCTCGGCAAGTGGTGCGGGGTCCAACATCCTGATCGGGCAGTTCGGCGATGACGTTTTGCTTGGCGCGGACGATGACGATCTGCTGATTGGCGATCTAAGCGAGTTGCAGTTGAGCAGCGTTGCCGATGTCCTGCCGGGTCAGTCCCATTTGGAGCGCATCGAAGCGGTCGTTTCGATCCGTCCCGACCTTGGGTTTGACGATACCCTTAATGGGGCTGGCGGCAATGATCTGCTGATTGGCGGCTTTGGCGGTGACAGCCTACTTGGCGGTGACGGGCAGGATTTCTTGTTTGGTGACACCGTAGATGCGCGTCGCAACTATGATGTCGCGACACAGACAGAAACGTTGGAGCTAGACACGAACTTTGCCTTTGTAACCGGCGGGCATGACATCATGGACGGTCAGGCGGGGGCGGATGTCGTGATTGGCGGCCTTGGAACCGACCTGTTCTTTGGCAACACGCAAACCGACATTCTGGCGGGCGACGCCTTCACTGCGAAATACATCACCTACTTCCCCACTGGGCTTGTAGGAGAAACTCCGTTTAGACAGGTCGATGAAGTGAACTTTGCGGCGTTCTCACCTGTCGACCTTTTGACCAGTGAACAGGTTTTGACCTCACTGGGGGTCTTCGAAAAAGACCGCGCAACGCCAGACCCAGACGCTTTTGACCCAGCTGGGCTGCGCACCAACCTGGCGATACCGGCATCCCAACCCATTGAGAGCACCCAGGGGATGGAGACCGATCCGCTCCTATTCCTGCGCGTCATTGAGGGCTTTTTCGAGGACGAAGACATCATCCGCCGCATTTCCGAGACCGTCTATTTTGGGGTCAATCTTGAATTGGCCGCCGAAGACTTGCTCGAGGCCTTCCGCATCTATCTGCTGGAGCAAGGTATTTCGGAGCTCGAAATTAATATGGTGCTATTCGAAGCGATGTTGCGTCGTGTCTTGGATGACGCCGGCGAGTCTCCCGCCCCGACGACGGACGTTGTCGTGCCTGCTGCTGAAAGCAGCGTGGCTATCGCGCCGCCGCCGACCTAAGCCGAGGAAGCCTTGCCCGTGATTGTAGCACATCCCGAACCTGAGTTCGAAGCCGTCCTGACGGCGGACGGGTTTGCTCCCTCCGCCCAACGCGAAGGTGCGGTCATGCCACAAATTGCATCAGACCAGCTTGATAAGCTTCGGGGAAACAGGGCCACGGCGCAGAAGATTGACGGTTGGGTTCTTTGTGCGGCGCCGATGCCGTCTGGAGCACGGCTCGTTCACGGGTATCGGGGATTACCAAAGGGCGCGGCTCTGTCAGACCTCATCCGCAATGTCGAGAAAGCGGCGCTCGCCCTGACCGGTTTAGAAACGGACCCACAACCGGACGAAACTGGGAAATTGCGCCAGGCGGCCCTCGCCGTATCATCTCTGCCCGTCAAGGAGCGCTTGGGGCACCTCCTTTACGCAGTGCGCGATGCTGGATTTGTCGGCATTCAGGTCCTTGCCGTCATAAAGAACGGCAGAGTTCGAAAAGTGCATTCTACCAACAAGGCGGCAGTCAATGTGCACGATGAACTGCGCGCGGTGATCGGGGACCACAACGCTGAGGGTGCGCAGCTTGATCTCGACCTGATCGCAGGCAGCCTTGGCGGGACATCAGGCAGATTGTTCATGCCGGATGATCCTGCGAATGGGCTGGCCTTCTTTGGCGTAGACCTGACACCCGCATCAAATGCCGCAATGGCCAATCAGCACGACTTCTTTGCCTTGTTGACCGAATTGAACCCAAAAAGGGGGGGCGCGCGGCGCGCGGCGTGGGGGGCTGCCGGCTTGGCCATTTTGACTGCGGTCGGAATATATCTAGCGATGCCCGCACCTGTTTACGTCTCGAATTTCGCGCGTGCGCAGGCCAGCCAATCAATCACAGTCGCTTTGCCTTTCGGGGCGTTCCTAGAGCAATCTCTGGTACGACCCGGGCAAATGCTCGAAGAAGGCGAGGTTGCTGCGGTGTTGCGTTCTCCTGAAATCGAAAACGGGATCGCAGAGCAGAAGGTGAGCTACAGTCTTGAGCAGATCAATGCACAGGACGCCTTAAATGCGGGCAATTACGGAGAGTTTCAGCTGGCTGAAAAACGGGCGGAGATAGCGCTCTTGCGTCAGCAGCAGTTCGAAAGCAGGCAGGCGCAACTAACCGTCACCAGCCCTGTCGCCAGCCGTGTCGTAACGGCGTTACCGGACGGTGACCGCGGGGATTTTCTTGCGGCGGGTTCGCCTGTTGTCACGCTGCAACCGACATCGACGTTCGATCTGATGATTGACGTAGCGCCACAAGACAGCGCCCTTGTCCAGCCGGGGCAAACCGGTCACGTGTTCTTTCGCGGCCTGAGTGATGAGACCTTTGATCTCGAGGTCTTGTCCACGGCCACCCAGATAGTCGACCCAGACACGGGCGAGATGCGCATGATGACCCGCGCGCGCCTGAAAAGTAGCGATCAGACAGGCCTCTTGGTGGGCATGTCTGGCTTCGCCAAAATTGAAACGCGCACTGCGCCGCGCATCGTCGGATTGACACGGCCCCTTATGAATTACGTGAGGCTGACGCTTTGGAAAACACTTGGCTTCACTTTCTAAACGATCTTGAGATCACCTGTTTTTTCAGCGCGGACGGCATGCGATACGCCGTGCATGAACCCCGCAGCGGCAAGATATTCCTGACCAACAAGGCCATTGCGACGCAGCTGACCGCCTTGAAGAACCGCGAAACGGATCCTTCCAAAATCGATCAAGATGCCTTGGCAAAGGTCTATGGGTTTGTCGAGACGGTCCGCAGCGCTTCGGTGGCAGATCTGACAGCCAAGCCACCCTTCAACCCGTTGTTCATCCGTTGGAAAGGCATTGATCTGGGAAGGTATGATGTAGCCATCGCACGCTGGGCCGCACGATTTGGACCATTTGCATGGCCGCTCTTTGCCGGTCTGGTCTTTGGGTGCTTTTTGCTAGGTTTGATCAGCGAATGGGAAATCCTCGGCGCGGCGACTCGCTCAATCTCCCTTGAAGGTTTGGCAACATTCGCCCTGCTCTCGCCCTTCTTGAAGCTGCCACATGAGCTGGGGCACGCTATGGTGGCACGCCATTTCAATGTGCCTTTGCGCGGTGCGGGCATCATCTTTGTCGGGCTCTTCCCGTTGCCGTTTGTGGACACGTCGGCCGCCGATATCTGTGCCAACCGCACCCAACGTATCCGCATCAGCCTCGCTGGCATCTTCGTTGACTTGTTGATCGCAATGATTGCTTTCGTGGCCTGGCATTTTATCGACGGGGCGTTCCTGAAAACGATTGCCGTCAATATCTTTGTCTTTAGCAGTCTCAACTCGGTCCTGTTCAACGGCAATCCCGTGATGCGCCTGGACGGGTATTTTGCCTTTTCCGATTGGATTGGGCATCGCAACCTGTCGAGTGCCTCAGCCCAGATATTCAAGAATGCGCGCACCTATATCGCGACCTTTGGTGGAAACGGGGAGTGGGTGCAGGGACGCCGGGAACAGGCCTATCTGCTCTATGGTTTGGCGTCTGGCCTTTATAAGATCTACATTCTCTTGACGATCTTGTGGCTGACCTTACCACGTTTCTTTGGGTTGGGGCTGTTGTTGGTCATATGGGGAGGGTACGCGATGTTCTTCTCGCCAATGCTCAACAAACTACAAGCAGGTACACCGGAGGGGAGGCAATCCTACGTGGGCAGACGTTTGATATTCTGGGGAGGCGTGGCAGGCGTGGTCTCCGCCTGTCTGTTCATCCCATTGCCTTTCAAGGTGACGGTGCCTGTGTCCTTGGACACGGCCGGGACATATGCCGTTCAAACCCAGGAAGCCGGAGTCTTGAAAGACATAAGCCCTGGCGGCGATGTCGCGACTGGTGCGGTGTTGTTTGAGGTCACAAATCTCGTTTTGGACCAAGACATCGAATTGGCACAAGAGAACTTGGCATTCGCAAATCTCATGCGAGATACCGTACTACAAAGTGATGCCACGCAAAGCCGCATCGCGACAGCGCAACTCGAGGCCCCCGAAACAGAGCTTGAGCTGTTGTTGTCGGGGCGCGATGCGATGCTGGAAACCTCTTCGCAAAGCGGCCTGTTTCATCCGTCAGCTGACGCGCGCAGAGGTGCTTATTTCGCCGAAGGTTCGCAGTTGGGTTACCTGTTACCTGACGCTGCCCAGAGCGTTGTCATCGGTCAGTTCCCAGAAAACCACCTTGCGCGATTGCAAGACAGCGACCCAGTGTTTTCGCTTTGGAATGCGGGAGATGTCACAGGCGACGATGCCGTTGCAAGTATCCGTCTTGTGCAGATCAACCGCCTTTCCGCCGAAACCGGTCAGCGGTCTTATCAATTGATCGCAGATTTGGATGTGGCCCCGCGTGAGCTGCATGGCCGCCAACAGCTCTTGAAACTGACACTGGAAGACGCACCGCTTTATGTGCACATCTACGATGTCTTCCTGAATTTGCGACGCAGCTACCTCAACGCGCGGATTGGCCAGGGGGCCAACTAGCAAATGGCGCTAGAATTGAAAGTTCAGGTTGAGGCTAACGACTTCTTCCTTGTCATAATCGCGACTTTCGATAGGCTTGGCGACATTCAGCTGTAAGAGCCCAATGGATGTATCCCAATAAACCGCCACTCCGGCCGCGCTGCGCAGGCTATAGGAGTCATCAATCATGCCGGATGCCCCGCCAGCGGTTACATCTAGATCCCATAGCGCGCCTGCATCCACAAATGCCCCGAGCGTTATCGCCAGATTGTCGGTTGGCGTGCGCAATTCCAAAGAAGCCGTCAAGTAGGAATTGCCGCCCAGCGCCGTGTCCACGCCGCCAAGAACATAGTCACGCGGTCCAAGTCCGGAATAAGAGAATCCCCGAGGCGCATCGTTGCCAATAAAGGCGCGGTCAACGATGCTCACGTCATCTCCGCCGCGCCCTTCGATCCGGCCCGCGTCGCCCTGAACGGCCAATACCAAACCATAGGGTAGTTGTGCGTTGTATTGTGCACCAATTTCCGCAGCGACCCATTCCCGATCGCCCGCTGGCGTTGCCCACAGAAAGGAACCGTGAGCGTCAAAGCCTGTGGCCAATGGGCCGCGAGACGTGAATGTAGAATAGCCGAGGCCAACGCCGACACCAACAGCCGTCGATCCATCCAAGCCTGTCGGGACAAGAGGAGAGACGCTCGGCCCAAGGTTGCCAAGACTATCAGATTGCCAGAACAGCTGTGCATCATACCGCAGCCCGCTATTGGTTTCGGCCCCCACGGTCACATTCGCCCCAAAATGCTCCATGGAATAGGTTTGTGAGGTCCAGTCCGTTGTTTGACCCTCCAAGACCACCCGAACGAACGTTTGGGTGCCAAGGGCTGTGTCTCCAAGCGCGTAGGTCTTGCTAACGCGCGCATTGAACGCGCCGCCATCCTCTCCGGCTTGATGGCCCAAAGACAGATCAATTCCGGACCCGAGCAGGTCATCTGCTTCCAGACCGACAAAGGCCAGTCCGCCACGCAAGGACGAGTAGCTTGCCCCCGTGGTAAGGCTCGCGCTTCCGCCGTCTTGCGCCAAAACCGGCGCGCCCCAAAGCGCTGCAATCAGACTTGATGCAGTGCAAAAATGGTTAATCCAAGCGGGCACTTAATTCCCCTCCGTTGGAAATAGACACTGATACCCTGGCAGAATGTCATCTGAGTCCAGCGTGAAATAAACACTCTGGGTGTTGGATGACAGATCAGCAACTTGCGCAACATAATCGAGCGTTACAGGGACGGGCTGACCTGCTCGATTGTTCACCACGATTTCAAAGTCTTCCCGATCCAGAAACTCTACAAGCAATGGCGTGGGCACAAAGGCCTCAACCCGCAGCGGGTTGTTGACGTATACAATCGCCACATGCCGCCCCTGTGGGCTTTCACCCACGTCGATCAAATCCTCGCCGACCTGACCGGACACAGGGCTGCGCACTTCTGTCTTGGTAAGCGCGACACGGGCTTGTTGCACCTCGAGATCTGCCAGAACCATTAGGTCAATTTCGCGGGCCAAAGCCCCCTCTGCGGTTGCCAGCTCTAACCGCGCGGCCTCGAGGTCAGACTGGCTTACGACGCGGCGCACAACACCTTGGCGCAACCGTTCAACCCGCGTGATCAGCGCGTCCCGATTGGCCTGTGCTGCATCGCGACCCGCAGTCAGTTCTGCTCGCGCCTCTGCGGCGGCCAGTTGCGCCCGGATCAAATCGGCATCGAATGTGGCGATTAGATCGCCCTCGGTCACGTTTGATCCCGGCCGTACGAATACCTCGCTGACAATGCCTGCCGTCGGCGCGGCAATCTCAACAACCTGCAGTGGCCGAATGGTGCAGTTGATACCAAAACCACCGGTTTGAGCCGACAGCGGCGACGCCGTCGCAAGGCAAACAAGCAAGGCAAGTCGTTTGTTCATCCTAAAGCCCTGCCCCATCAAGGGACGAACCTGTCAGGAATTGATATCGCCCCCATGCCTTCAGGTATTCCAGCTGCTGATACTCCAGCGCCTCGCGCGCGGAATTCAACGTCAATTGGCGATTGAGGACGGCCAACTCGGTGCTCTCGCCGCTTTGCACGCCCCCGCGTTCCAGGTTCACGTTTCGGGTCGCGAGGGAAACTGCCGTCCCCGATTGGGCAATGGCACCCGACAGATCGGACATCCGCTCATAAGTCGATGAAATCTGCGAACGCAGCTCTCTGCGAATGGCGAAGTACTCCAAAGCAGAGCTCCGCAGATCCACAGCCTCAAGCGCAGCTTGATAGCCTTGTCCGTTTGCGTTGAAGATCGGGATCGTCAGGCGAACACCAATAGTTGTGTCGATCGTCTGCGAGCCGCCGCCAAAGCGCGATCCCTCGCGGGTTTCGTCTTCGAAACTTGCGAAGGCATCAAGAACAGGCGCAAAATCTGACGCCAAGGCTTGTTTGCGCTCCAATTCCGCCTCAACGACCGAAATAGCAGTTGCCAGCAATGCGGGATTGTTCTCTTCGGCCGCCGCGATGCCGGCTGTAATGCTTGTGCCGCGTTCAGTTCGTAAGATGCCCGACGGCACCCTGAGGTTCGGCACGTCATTCACAGATGACCCCGACAGATAGGCCAGGCGCGCCACCGCATCGCGATAACGAGCCTGTTCAAGCGATTCCTCGGACGCAAGTGACGCGCGTTCCGCTGAATAACTGTTGCGCAATGAGGGGGTCGCGAGGCCAAGATCGATCAAGCTGGCCTCTGATGCGATCTGGCGGTTGATCAACCCAATCCGCGCCGAAAGGCTGCGCATCTTGGCGCGGCTTTGTGCGGCGCTCACATAGGCCTCGAAAGTCTCAAAACTGATCCGCTGGACAGTTGCAATGTATTCGACTTCGGCGACGGTGCGCGCAGTCGTTTGCAGTTGAATGTTAAAGATGCGGCTCAAGTCAAAGATGGGCTGGGTCAGCTCAACGCGCAGTGTGGTAACAGGATAGCTCGCCTGACCGACATTGAAGACGGCGTTGTCGGACTGCACCACTTCCTGATCCATCTGGCTGTAGCCAGCACTGGCGGAGATCTGCGGCAGATATCCATAAATGGCGTTCATGCGTTCTACGTCGGCTCGGTTTAGCGCCTGTGCCGCACTCGCGATGTCAGTGTTGCGAGACAAGGCCAGAGCGATCAACTGGCTTAGGGATTGCGTAGCACCAGACGCTCCGGGATCGTCCGCAAACTCAGCGGCCAGTGCACCGGTTGCATTGTCGCGCCCAAGTGCCGCCTCCAGCCGCTCATCCGCTTGGGCTAACGCTTCTGCGTCAGGGCCCTGCGCCAGAAGCCCCGCAAGGCGTTCAGGCGTGGCGCGGTTCGTCTGTGCTTCTGTGCAGCCCATCAGGACCGTCATCAAACACCCGATCGACGTTGTGACCGTAAACTTTGTCATGTGATATCCCCAAACCCATGATGTCTTCCCGGCACCCCGTCGCTGGGCAAATAGGCACAGTCATTCTGGAGAGTGGGACCAAAAAAGGGAGCCATAGGACAGGCTCAGACGCAAGGGGTCGGCCGCAATAAGTCAGCATATCGCGCGGTTGTGGCCGCCAAGACCCACATATCTGAAAGATGACTACGGAAAATCGCAGTTTTTGAGGTGCCTTGCGCATTGAGTTTGCACGGGTAACAGTGCGCTTGATGAAAACCGCGCGCAGGCATGGTCGGTTTCTAAGCTGGCCCCTGCAGACACTTGAAAAAAGGGATGGCAATATGGCGGACGGGAAAAAGGACAGCGTGGCCAAAGGCACCGAAGCAACGACCATCAACGGCATGTCGATCAACTGGGACGACGCCAAAATGGAAAGTGTTTACGCAAATATCGCGACGGCCACTGCAAATCGCGAGGAGTTCTTTTTGCTGTTCGGGACCCACCAATCTTGGCGTGGAACTGAGACAGAGCGCAAAGCGATCGATGTCGAACTGTCCAAACGGATTGTTATGAGTCCCTTTGCCGCGAAACGTTTGTCCGTCATTCTTCAGCATTCAATGAAGGCATATGAAGATCAGTTCGGCGAAGTGAAGCTTTGAACCGGTCCTAGTTTTAGACCGGTTGCACGTGCATCTTACCATATGGTGGTACGTTAATCTGCCGCGAGACGTCGTCGGGATACCGTGAGGCGAGCAACTGGTCCGCTCGTTCCGCAGTAAAACCCATCTGCCGAGCGACCTCTTCAATTCCGATATCGGCACATCGAGGTGTTGGCTCAACCATTCNNGATGTAGGCATTCTGCTGGGGCTTACCGGGCTGGATGTGTTCCAGTCTGACGCCCTGTTTCTCGGCCCATTCCATAAATGTTCCACTGATGTATTCTGGGCCATTGTCGACACGAATGACCTGCGGTTTTCCCCGCCATTTGATGATCTGGTTCAGGCTGCGCACCACGCGTTCAGCGTCGACATTCCGACACCAAGATCGTCAGCCACTTGCTTGCGTGTAAGCCCGCTGGTCAGCGCGATGCGCACTGCATCTTGCCTAAATTCGTCTGTTCGCTTCAGGCCCATAGTCAGTCTCGTTTGTTGCAGTAAATACCGTGACAGGTCCATATGC
>DQCL01000120.1 GCA_003533975.1 Octadecabacter sp.
TGAGTGAGGGACAAAGATGACAGCAGCGTATGCGTGCAGTCCGGCGGAAAGCCGTGGGCGGCTATTTCCGGAAGAAGAAAGTGAATTTCGCTCGCCTTTTCAGCG
This sequence comes from Octadecabacter sp., assembly GCA_003533975.1. Taxonomy (GTDB): domain Bacteria; phylum Pseudomonadota; class Alphaproteobacteria; order Rhodobacterales; family Rhodobacteraceae; genus Octadecabacter. The sequence continues at coordinate 106 of DQCL01000120.1, forward strand.
GGACCGTGACCGGATCATCCATGCCAGCGCATTTCGCCGCCTGAAACACAAAACCCAAGTGTTCGTGGAACATGAGGGCGACTATTTTCGCACACGCCTGACCCATTCCATTGAGGTGGCACAGGTGGCACGCACGATTTCCGGTGTTTTGGGCCTGAACGCTGAGCTGACAGAGGCTGTCGCACTGGCCCATGACCTTGGGCATACGCCGTTTGGACACACGGGCGAGGACGCGTTGGGAGCGCTGATGCAGCCCTACGGTGGGTTTGATCACAACGCACAAGCGATCCGGATTGTGACCTCGCTTGAGCGCCACTACGCGGAGTGGGACGGGTTGAACCTGACGTGGGAAACGCTGGAGGGGATTGCCAAGCATAACGGGCCTGTTGATGCGCCGGTGCCTTATGCGTTGGAGGAATATAACGCGCGGCACGATCTTGAGCTGAGCACTCATGCGAGTGCAGAGGCGCAGGTTGCGGCGTTGTCAGATGATATCGCCTATAATCACCACGACATTCATGACGGGCTACGCGCCGAGCTGTTTGGCACGGATGATTTGTTGCAACTGCCCATCGTCGGGGATTGCTTTCGTGAGGTCGATGCGAAGTACCCGAATTTGGATACAGATCGCCGCCGCCACGAAGCGCTGCGGCGGTTTTTTGGTGTGTTGGTTGAAGATGTGATCGCCGTGAGCCGCGCCAACCTTGTGGCGCTAGACCCGCAAACCTGCGCTGATATTCGCGGAGCGGGGCGGATGATGGTTCAGTTCTCGCCCGTGCTTTGGGCGGACCTGAAGGTCGTGCGGAATTTCCTGTTTACCCAGATGTATCGTGCACCAAGCGTGGTGAAGATGCGTAAGGAAGTGACGCAAGTGGTTGAGGATTTGTTCCCGCTGTTCATGGCAGACCCGAGCCATTTGCCAAAGCAGTGGCGCAAGGATGTGGCGGATGCGGAGGGTGAAACCGCACTGGCGCGGATTGTGTCGGATTACATTTCGGGCATGACGGACCGTTTCGCACTGGAAACCCATGCGCGGTTGGTCGGGTAAGTGGGGACGTTGGTAAGGTCTGGTTTGAGGCCGCAGCGGACGTCTTGAGGTTGTGGTTCGTGTTTTACATCCGATTGCGTCGGCCCAAAAAGAAACCTTAACAGCGCAAGACTTTTAAGAGTTGATTTTGCGACATCGTGAAAGGATTGCCCTTCATCGAAGACGTGTTCAGGGTTTGCTCTGCGACTTTGGAATGATCTTCGGGTTTCAGGCCCATCTGTTCCAAGGTGCGCAATCCCTGATGTCTGGACCAAACGGCCAACTTGGACAAACCTGTTCCGTTCTTGCCTTCGGCAAAGGCGGTGTCGACTTGGCCAATCACCCAATCCAACCGCCTGCGAATTTCGGTTTCTGGCTGGGAATTTGCCAAGTGCGCGTTCAGCACTGCGGGGAGGAGCGCACCACAGATTTCTCCGTGAGGTGCATTGGTTTTCCCACCGATCACGCCCGCGAACCCGTGGACCGCGCCGAGGCCGGCGTTCGCCAAAGCCAATCCGCCACAGGTGCTGACCCAAGCCATCTTGTCCCACGCGTCAGGCGCGTCCTTTTCGACCAAGTCGCGCAACACGCTCAGGCCGATCGGAATGGCGGAATGGCATAGGGCGTCGGTCATCGGGTTCGCGTTGGTTGATAGATAGGGCTCGATAACCTGCGTGATGGCATCCAAGCCCGCCGCAAGGGCAACCCTTCGCGGGGCACCTTGCATGAGATCAGGATCCACAAAGGCAATGTTCGGTATCATGCGCGGATCACGAAGGCTGACCTTGAGGCCTTGGTCCGGCACCGAGATTACGGCATTCTTGGTCACCTCTGCACCCGTCCCAGCGGTCGTTGGCACGGCAATCATGGGAATAGGATCATGTTCCAGAGACCGCCCCGAGCCCACGACCTCAAGGTAATCAATCGGCGGCCCCTCGCACGGGATCAGGGCCGCCATGGCCTTGGCGAAATCAATGACAGAGCCACCGCCCAAGCCGATGACAACGTCAGGGGCAACGCCTTTGATCTGTTCCAATGCTATTTCAATATCCGGGAGACTCGGTTCATTTCGGCAACTGAATGTCGTTGTCGTCAAACCGGCATTCTTGCAGGAAGTGACCAGCCACTCTGCCCGTGACGCGTTGGCGCCATGAACGATCAGAACAGAGGTTCCGTACATCTTCGCGGATGCTGATGCGTTCTGACTTTGGCCTCGACCAAAGTGAATTGCTTTTGGGCTGACAAAAGAAAACATATTTTCGCGTCCCTATTGAGGTGAGCGTCAGAGTATCGGATGGCGCCGGCCAGAGCCATGCGCAGGTCGGTGTTGATGTTCACTTTGCGAACACCATGTTCGACACAAACGGACGGGGGGAATGTTGCGCGAACTTTGCTGTTGGCTGGCGATAACAGCCAGCGCGCCATCAAAGGGATGTTGTGTCCGCGGATCAATGGCGAGGATATCGGTCATCTGAGGGGGGCGGTCGTGGATTTGGGGCCACCACAAGGGCGGCCCCAAACGTTAGCTTACTGCCAAGATTGGATCAGCTCGTCATATGGGATCGTTACTGGTGTTTCGTCTTCATTTTCCAGCATCGCTTTTGGCGCGCCAGGCTGAGACAACCAGTATTCCGGATCCTGCTCATCGTTCAGAACTGGACCGATTTCACCTTGGACGCCTGCACGCTCAAGACGTGCCAAGACGGCTTCTTGGTCGGCGCAAAGCCCATCAAGTGCCTCTTGTGGTGTCTTTGCACCGGACATCGCATCACCAATGTTCTGCCACCACAGCTGAGCCAGCTTTGGATAGTCAGGAACGTTGGTGCCTGTTGGTGACCACTGAACACGTGCCGGTGAACGGTAGAATTCTACCAGACCACCAAGACGCGGAGCGCGTTCTGTGAAGCTTTCGTGCTGGACCGTGGATTCACGAATGAATGTCAGACCAACATGGCTTTTGCGCACATCGACAGTCAGCGATGTAACGAACTGAGCATAAAGCCAAGCCGCTTGAGCACGATCCACTGGCGTGGATTCCATGAGCGTCCAGGAACCGGCATCTTGGTAGCCGATCTTTGTGCCTTCAGTCCAATAAGCGCCGTGTGGGGAAGGTGCCATACGCCACTTTGGCGTGCCATCTTCGTTCATCACGGGCAGATCAGGCTCTACTGTTGCTGCCGTAAACGCAGTGTACCAGAACATCTGCTGGGCGATATTACCCTGCGCAGGAATTGGGCCTGCTTCAGAGAACGTCATACCGGCAGCGGCTGGAGGAGAGTAAAGCTCAAGCCATTCAATCGCCTTGGTCACCGCATAAACAGCCGCTGGGCCGTTTGTTGCGCCACCACGGGCCACACAAGAGCCTACAGGCTGCGAGTTCTCGTTGACACGGATACCCCATTCATCAACTGGGAGGCCGTTTGGCTCACCGACGTCTCCCATGCCAGCCATGGACATCCACGCGTCAGTATAGCGCCAGCCCAAGGATGGATCACGCTTACCGTAGTCCATATTACCAAAGACTTCGCCTTCAACGCCTAAGCGAGAAAGATCGCGACCCGTGAAGAACGCAGCAATGTCTTCGTATGCAGACCAGTTCACTGGAACACCCAGATCATAGCCATATTCTGCAAGGAAGTCGGCTTTGTTGATCTCGTCGTTGAACCAATCGTAGCGGAACCAATAGAGGTTTGCGAACTGCTGATCTGGCAGTTGGTAAACCTTGCCATCCGGACCTGTTGTGAACGAAAGACCGATAAAGTCCTCGAGGTTCAGGTTCGGGTTGGTGACAGATGCACCATCGCCAGCCATCCAGTCCGTCAGGTTACGGGCTTGCTGATAGCGCCAGTGCGTACCGATCAGATCAGAGTCATTGATGTAGGCGTCATAGATGTTTTCGCCCGACTGCATTTGTGTTTGCAGCTTTTCAACAACATCCCCTTCACCGATCAGATCATGCGTTACGCTGATCCCTGTGATCGCTTCAAAGGCTGGAGCCAGAACCGTGGCTTCATATTCGTGTGTGCCGATTGTTTCTGACACCACGTTGATCGACATACCCGCATAAGGTTGAGCCGCATCAATGAACCACTGCATTTCTGCTTCTTGATCCGCACGAGACAGCGTTGATAGCTCTCCGATTTCGGCATCAAGGAAGCCTTTGGCAGCGTCCATGTCCGCGAACGCGGGTGCAGACATCATGCACACGGCAAGGCCTATCGCCGTCGTTCCTCTTAGTCGCAAGGTCATAATTGTTCCTCCCTAGATAGAACATTGCAGGTTGCGCGACTCTTGCGTGTCGCACGACCCATTCACCTTTCTTAAACCCAGCGGAACACCGCTATGGCATAGAAAAGGCAGACGATCAGAGCCCCCCACTGGGGAGCGCTGAGTAGTCCGAGCCAAGCCAAATTGATAAAGGCCGAGCCCAGTAGCGTGATGAACAATCTGTCACCACGGGTTGTTTCCATTCGAAGGATCCCCGTACGGGGTACTTCGGGAAATTTGATTGCCAACACCGTGAAGGTGATGAGTGTCACCGCAATAATCGCGAAGAAGATCGCAGTGGGCCAAGTCCAAGCCATCCATTCCATGATGTCTTCCTTTCGTTACACGCGGCCCAGGGCGAAGCCCTTGGCGATGTAGTTGCGGACAAAGTAGATAACCAAAGCGCCGGGCAGGATTGTCAGAACACCTGCCGCCGCCAGTACGCCCCAGTCGATGCCAGAGGCCCCGACGGTTCGTGTCATGGTCGCGGCAATCGGTTTGGCGTCCACGCTGGTCAATGTGCGGCTGAGAAGCAGTTCAACCCAAGAAAACATGAACAAGAAGAACGCGGTCACACCGATGCCAGACGCCACGAGCGGCGTGAAAATTTTCACGAAGAAGCGTGGAAACGAATAGCCGTCGATATAGGCTGTTTCGTCAATTTCCTTTGGTACGCCGCGCATGAAGCCTTCGAGGATCCAGACCGCCAACGGCACGTTGAACAACGCGTGGGCAAGGGCGACCGCGATATGCGTATCAAACAATCCGATCGAACTATAAAGTTGGAAAAACGGTAGCGCGAAGACCGCTGGTGGGGCCATCCGGTTGGTCAGCAGCCAGAAGAACAGCTGCTTGTCGCCCAGAAAGCGGTAGCGGCTGAAGGCATAGGCCGCCGGCAGCGCCACGGCGATGGAGATCACCGTGTTGATCGACACGTAAAGGATCGAGTTGATGTAGCCCCAGTACCAGCTGGGATCGGTGAAGATGGTGGCGTAATTCTCCAGCGTGAAGGTCTGCGGGAACAAGGAGAAGCCCGACAGGATTTCGTTGGTGGTCTTGAAGCTCATTGCCACCAGCCAGTAGATCGGCAGCATGAGGAACAGGATATAGACGATGGGGACGATGGATCTTTTTTGCATAGCTCAGTCCCCTATTTGGCGTCGTTCTTGGTCATCAGCGTGTAGAACAGCCAAGAGACCAGGAGCGTGATTGCAAAATAGATGAGCGACATGGCAGCGGCAGGACCAAGGTCAAACTGGCCGAGCGCGATTTTCACCAGGTCGATCGACAACAGCGTGGTTGAGTTGCCGGGGCCACCACCGGTCAGCACGAACGGCTCGGTGTAGATGTTGAAGCTGTCCATGAACCGCAACAGGATCGCGATCATCAGAACACCCATGATTTTGGGCAGTTCGATGAAACGGAACACCTTCCAGCGGCCGGCTTGGTCGATCTTGGCGGCTTGGTAGTACGCGTCGGGAATGGATTGCAGGCCGGCATAGGCCAGCAGCGCCACCAGCGACGTCCAATGCCACACATCCATCACGATTACGGTGATCCACGCGGCGTAAAAGTCTTGCGTGTAGTTATAATCAATCCCGATCGCGTTCATGGTATAGCCAAGCAGACCAATATCCACCCGCCCGAAAATCTGCCAGATCGTGCCGACAACGTTCCACGGGATCAGAAGCGGGAGCGACATCAGCACCAGACAGAACGACGCCCAGAAGCCTTTCTTGGGCATGTTCAACGCCACGAATATGCCAAGTGGAATTTCGATCATCAGGATGATTGT
>DQCL01000178.1 GCA_003533975.1 Octadecabacter sp.
CGCACCTGCCCGCGATCAATCCACAATGTCGCGCGGGTCAGCGCGTTCAGGAAGGCACGGTCGTGGGAAATCAACACATAGCCCGTGCGGGTCTGGCTCAGCTCGCGTTCCAGCCAACGGATCGCCTCAATGTCCATGTGGTTCGTCGGCTCGTCCAGCAGCATCAATCCGGGCGCTTCGGCCATCAGCTTCGCCAAAGCCGCGCGGCGACGCTCGCCACCGGATGCAACATTCACGTCACGCGCAGGGTCAAACTTCAGCCCCTCGGCCACAGAATCAACGCGCCATGCATCAGACGGGTCCATGCCACTGGTCGCGTAATCGCCCAGCGTGGCACAGCCTTCCATGCTGGGATCTTGTTCCATGTAACCCACAGACATGCCCGGCGCGACAACAACGCCACCAGTGTCGACCTCAACCAATCCGGCCATCACCTTAAGCAGCGTGGACTTGCCAGACCCATTACGCCCAACAAGCGCAACACGGTCCCCCGGTTGCACGACCAATGACAGGTCTTCAAAAACAGGATCGCCGCCAAATGTGAGGGCAATATCGGTGAGTTGTAAAAGGGGTGCGCGTGCCATGGGGTCTGCTAACTTCGCGCGCGCCTAGGCGCAAGGGCCATCAACCATTCGAAATAGCACGCAGTGCCTTGGCGCGGGATGGTGGGATGGTCGCAATTTCAAGGCCGGTAAAAACGTGTAAGGTGTTCATCTGCCTGTCCACAACCGCATGATTGCTGACCCATCCGCCCATGCTTAGATAGGTCTTCAAAAGCGAAGGAAGCTGTTCCATCGCCGCTTTTCGCGCAATGACACTGCCCAAGTTATCAAACGGGACTATATCCGCAGACTTCACAGCCGGCGTCCACGCGACCGGTGCTTGGTGATTGGACGCCAAAAGCGCAAATGCACCTCGATAAGCATCTGCGTCTGTTCCCGCAAATGAGGAGCACCCGAACAGAAGCCCGACAGACCGCGCATCTACTATTTTTGCGAGCATTCCCCATGCAATCCGCACGACATCAGGGTCGTGTACCTCTGGAGAGACACAAAACCGCCCCAGCTCAAGCATCGGTTGCGTGTAGCCTGCAAGACGCTCCAAATTATAAAATTGCGCCGAATAGCTGGCCTCTAAATCAGCGCCAGACGCCAGATACATCGTGCGAAAACTACAGACCGTCTGTCCTGCGCGATCCTCGATCAGCACATGATCACACCGCGAATCGTAGTGATCAGTCTCAAGCCCACCCCTGCGCTCCAGCCCGCCCACATCTTCAATAAAGCAGCGATGGCGAAGCCGTTGGCACTGTTCAAGATCATCGGACACAACCGCAAAGCGCGCGATATAATGCCCCCGCGCAAGCACGGTGTCCTCAAGAGAATTGGTATCTTTGGCCATCATCAAACTGGCCCCGAAAGGATCGACCTAGGTGCGGCTTTCGCCCTCACCCGTCACCCAAGAAGTCACCAGCGTTAAAGTTACCGATCGACCCGAACAACTGGCGAATAAACGTCGTATCACGCACGTTGTCTTGTGTGACGCGCCGCGACAACGCAACAACATTGCCGTTCTCAAGACCAAAGCGTTCTACGTTACTTACAACACCAGCCTCATCAAAACGGATCGCCACGACCTCACGCTCGATCTCTTTTGGTTCAAGCGGACCAAAGTAGCGGAAACGTGACTGAACGTAGAAGTAGCCACCGCCATTGGTCACGCCAGCCGCCGTTGGCGGCCCAACAACATCCGAAACCGTATCTCGCGTATCAACGCCAACCAGCACCTCGGCCAGTTGGTCATCCGTTGGGGCATATCCATGATTGCGATAAAGTGCGGTGCAGCCCACCGACATCAACAACACGCATCCCGCAAGTACGGCGCGTGTTTTACGACCTGTGATGTTCATAGCTACCCTCAACTTATATATCTCGCCTTGGCTTCTATCGGCTTTTAACGCATTTACAGCCAACACGCGACGTTATTCAAGGGTGACCGCACATGTCCGATCTGCCGACACATCCCATTCGCTTTGCTGACCTTCCTGCACGAAAGCGTTCTCATTTCAAAATTGAGCCCGATGCAGCGGGCCGCAAAGCACTCGCTGACACTATCAACGTACTAAAAATTCCCAAGTTGCGCTTTGAAGGCGCACTGATTCCCACGGGCAAACGCGATTGGCGCATCGAGGCAACTTTGGGCGCAACCGTCAGCCAAGCCTGCGTTGTTACGTTGGAACCCGTCACAACCCGCATCGACGAAGATCTCATCCGCACCTTTGTGGTTGAACTGGATATTCCCGATGAAGATGAATTCGAAATCGGGGAAGACGACTCAGCTGACCCATTGCCAGAAACGCTGGATCTGGTTGACGTTCTGTCAGAGGCATTGGTGTTAGCGATGCCCGCCTACCCGCGCAAAGACGGCGCCGAGGCGGAAACAATCGGTGTCACCGAGCCGGGCAAAGCTGTTATGACAGATGAGGATGCGCGTCCCTTCGCAGGCCTTGCTGCACTGCGTGAAGGCCTTGTTAACAAAGATGCGGCCGACGACTAAGCGGGCTGTCTGAAAAAGGTTGCTTATTGGCAAATTCGCCGTATGTTCGCGGCTTCTTTCAGATCACGTCTCGACAGGCGTTAGGTTATGCCCTAAAGCCCCACAAACGCTTTCCTGAAAGCACGAAATTCACGCGGTCCACTTACTACACAAGGGCCCACTATCCGAGGTTGTCACAATGGCTGTCCCACAGAATAAAATCTCCACGTCCCGCCGGAACAACCGTCGGTCCCACCACGCTCTTGATGGTGCGAACCCGAACGAATGTACGTCCTGCGGTGAGCTGAAGCGCCCACACCACATCTGCCCGTCCTGCGGCAGCTACGCAGACCGTGAAGTTATCGCACAAGCCGATGAAATCGATCTGGACGACGACGCGGCATAAGCACTAAGATCGTTCAGAAGGGGAACTTATGTCCGCGACTGACCAATCCAATGCCGCACTGATTATTTCTGTCGACGCCATGGGCGGCGACGAAGGACCCGCGCCAATTGTCGCGGGTCTTGCGCGTTTCTTGGGGTCAAACCCCGACACGCATATTCTGTTGCACGGACGCAAAGCGGACCTTGAACCGCTTGTAACCAAACGCAAAATCGGCAAATCCGTTACAATCGTTGACGCCCCTGATGTCGTCACGATGACCGATAAACCAAGCCACGTAATGCGCCACGGCAAGTCCACATCAATGTGGTCCGCCATTGATTCCGTGCGCAACAAAGACGCATCTGTCTGTGTGTCTTGCGGCAATACGGGCGCGCTTATGGCGGTCTCGATGATCCGCCTGCGCAAAGCCGAAGGCGTAAACCGCCCTGCGATCGCCTGCCTTTGGCCGTCCCGAAATAAGGCTGGCTTTAACGTCATGCTCGACGCTGGTGCTGATATCCGCGCCGATGAAGACGACCTTCTGACCTATGCCTTGATGGGCGCGTCTTACGCGCGCAACGGTTTGGGCCTCGCTAAGCCACGGGTTGGCCTGCTCAATGTTGGCACCGAAGACCACAAAGGCCGCGCCGAATTGAAGGTCGCCCATAACATGATTGCGACCGCCGCGCCCCGTGGTGAATTCGAATATGTTGGATTCGTTGAAGGCAGTGATTTGCCCGGTTCGCGCGTCGATGTTGTCGTCACTGACGGGTTTACCGGCAATATTGCGCTTAAAACCGGTGAAGGCACCGCCAACTTCGTGTCCGATTCCCTACGTGCTGCGTTCAAAACCACGTGGTTCTCACGCATTGCCGCCCTCCTCGCGATGACGTCTCTCAACCGCCTCAAGAAAAAGATCGACCCGCGCCGCGTGAACGGCGGCGTTTTCCTTGGCCTCAACGGGACCGTTGTCAAAAGCCACGGTAGCGCGGATGCGACAGGCGTTGCGGCAGCTGTCGAACTGGCCGCACAACTCGGGCGCTCCGGATTCTCTGACAAGCTCGCAGCGCGGGTTGCATCCGCAGCTGCACTTACTCAAGATGGGCAAACCGACAGCGCGACAAAGGACTAGAAACGATATGACTATTCGCGCAACTGTTCGCGGCGTTGGCCACTACCTCCCCGAACGGGTCGTCCCAAATACCTATTTCGAAGACACCCTCGAAACGACGGATGAGTGGATCAAAACACGTTCCGGAATTGAGCGTCGCCACTTCGCCGCCGAAGACGAATTCACCTCTGATTTGGGTACGAAAGCCGCGCAGAAGGCCCTTGATATGGCCGGCCTCGCCCCTGACGACATTGATGCGATGATCGTTGCGACATCGACGCCTGATCTGACATTCCCCTCTGCCGCCACGATGATTCAGCAAAAGCTCGGCATGACGCAGGGATTCGCCTTTGATATTCAGGCTGTCTGCGCCGGATTTGTCTACGCGCTCGCAAATGCCAACGGAATGATCATCTCGGGACAAGCCAAGCGCGTTCTTGTTATTGGCGCTGAAACCTTCTCTCGAATCTTGGATTTCACGGACCGCGGCACGTGCGTGTTGTTTGGTGACGGCGCGGGCGCGCTCATCCTTGAGGCGCAAGAAACTGAAGGTTCGACCGATGATCGCGGCATTCTTGGCATCGACCTGAATTCCGACGGCCGTTACCGCGATATGCTGTATGTTGATGGCGGTATGATTAGTAATCAAACCGGTTTTATTAAAATGCAAGGCAACGCCCTATTCCGCCAAGCCGTTGAAAAGCTTACATCAACTGCGAACGCAGCCCTTGTGAAGGCAGGCTTAGGCCACGGCGATGTCGACTGGATCGTGCCCCATCAGGCCAACATCCGTATCATCCAAGGCACCGCTAAAAAGCTCGGCGTGAGCATGGATAAGGTCGTTGTGACAGTTCAAGACCACGGCAATACCTCTGCCGCGTCTATCCCCCTCGCCCTATCGGTCGGGGTTGAGCGTGGCCAAATCAAACAAGGCGACCTCCTTGTGACCGAAGCCATCGGTGGCGGCTTAGCATGGGGTGCTGTTGCCCTACGCTGGTAGCGATAACACGCTCTCAATGTCACCCGACAAGCCCTTGTTATTGACTCTGTTTTTACGCTTGGCCTAAGCTCTGGGAAACTCAGGGGGATACAATGACAAATAAGACTTTGACTCGAATGGATTTAGCAGACGCCGTTCACGAAGAAGTAGGCCTGTCGCGCAACGAAAGCGCGGATCTCGTAGAAAGCGTTCTAACACACATGTCTGATGCCCTTGCGAGCGGCGACAGCGTTAAGATTTCCTCCTTCGGAACGTTCTCCATTCGTGACAAAGCTGCCCGCATCGGTCGCAACCCCAAGACTGGCGAAGAAGTGCCAATCACGCCCCGCCGCGTGCTGAGCTTCCGCCCAAGCCACTTGATGAAAGACCGTGTCGCAGCGGGCAACAAGTAGGAGCCCTCGGGATGTCCAAGTCCCGCGACGCCTTCCGCACTATTTCAGAAGTTTCAGATGCACTGGCCACCCCTGCACATGTGCTTCGCTTTTGGGAAAGCAAATTCAACCAAGTTAAACCCGTCAAACGCGCTGGTGGCCGCCGCTACTATCGCCCGACGGACGTTGATCTTCTCGCTGGCATCAAAAAACTGTTGCACGATGATGGCATGACCATCAAAGGCGCACAAAAACTGCTGCGTGAACAGGGTGTTAAGAATGTTGCGGCTCTAGGGGCCGGTGTTCTGGACGCTCAAACCGAACTGGCGAACGCCCCTGCTGCGGCCATTGAACCGGCCGAAACCGCACCCGTGAAGGCAGAACCAGAAGCGACAGTCGAAATCGCCAATGTCGTGCCATTGACCAAAACGCCCGGCCCCGCCCTGACGCTCAACCTCGCGCCAAAAGCAGAACCCGCTGCACCAAGTGCCGAAGAAACCGCGGCGCCAGTCATAACAGCACGCAAGATGCCGGACGTTCCAGCAGACCCGTCCGATGCGGACAGCAAAGCGCCCGCGCGTTTGTTCCATCTGCTGCACAAAGCCCCGCACGACAAAATCGCAGCGCAAGCACTGGCCATCGCGCCCCTGCTTGACCGGATGCAGGTTCTACGCGACCGCATCAATCTACGCTAAGCGCGCGCAACGGTCGTGCGTTTTTCGCCTTGCCCTGCCCCGCATTTGCGATATGACATCCCACAAGTCGGGCTATGGCGCAGCCTGGTAGCGCGTCCGTCTGGGGGACGGAAGGTCGCAGGTTCGAGTCCTGCTAGCCCGACCAATAAAATCCGCCCACCGCGCCCTGCGCAGGTGGGCGTTTTTATATCTAAGATCAAAGGTTTACGATGAATCACGGTGTTCTTTCAGACGATCAGATCAGCACACTCATCTCGGGTGGCGCGATCACAGCCACCACGCCGTTTGAGGATGGCCAAGTGCAGCCCGCCTCCCTTGATCTGCGCCTTGGCAACCGCGCCTACCGCGTGCGGGCGTCATTTTTGACAGGCCACGGGCAAACCGTAACCGACCGCCTTACCCAATTCACCATGCATGAGATCGACCTCACGGGGGGCGCGGTGTTGGAAAAGAACTGCGTTTACGTTGTGCCCCTCATGGAAGCCCTCGCGCTGCCCAAAGGCATGACCGCCGCGGCAAGCGCCAAATCCTCAACAGGTCGTTTGGACCTGCTCACGCGCATCATCACCGACAACGGTGTTGAGTTTGACCGCGTGCCAGAGGGCTACTCCGGCCCGCTTTACGTTGAAATCTGCCCGCGCTCTTTCTCGGTGCTTGTGCAGCCGGGTTTGATGTTGAACCAGATCATCTTTCGCAACGGCAAAACCTTCATCAATGACGACGACCTCAAGGCGCTGCACGCCAAGACCCCTATTGTGGATGGACCCGCCGTCATTTCCGACGGTTTGGGCTTTTCGGTTGATCTAAAGCCAACCAATGGCGATCTGGTCGGGTATCGTGCAAAGCCCCATACCGGCGTCATCGACCTGTCCCAAATCGCGGCATATGATCCGGCGGACTACTGGGAAGAAGTGCGTACCAAAGACGGCCACATCATCCTCGATCCTGGTGCGTTTTATATCCTCGTCAGCCGCGAAGCGATTGCGATTCCGCCTGATTGCGCCGCTGAAATGGCGCCCTACATCGCCATGGTCGGTGAATTCCGCGTGCATTACGCAGGCTTCTTTGACCCCGGCTTTGGCTGGGACAGCGCAGGTGGTGCAGGTTCACGCGGGGTGCTGGAAGTGCGCTGCCACGAAGCGCCCTTTGTTCTGGAACACGGCCAAGTGGTCGGCCGCTTGGTTTATGAACATATGTCACAAACGCCCGCCGCACTTTACGGCCAAGACATCAAGTCCAATTACCAAGGCCAAGGCTTGAAATTATCCAAACATTTCAAGTCCTAAGAACGCGCCTTAAAACTTGGTCAAACGGCGCATTATACGGGTTACTTGGCGCAATTGGCGCGTCCCGCTTTGGCTCTGCTTGTTCTGTGTACGCCCTTCTGGGCTTTGCTCACGGTTCTTGTTTCCAAGGTTGCCCGCGGCTTTGATGCCAGAGTTAACGCCCTTATTTACAAGGCGTCGCAAGATCATATTCAAGATGCGTTCCATTGGGACCGTCCTTTGCTCGGTTGCCCTACCATATAGGAATGCAGGGCGATTTCCCAAGGTATCTGCGAACATTCCGGCAAATTGAGGGCAGACAGTCAACTTTCGTCAAACATCTCCGTCTGATCCGTATCGTCCTCGTCGCTATCGCCCTCACCTGCCCCGCCCAAAAGCGGTGCAGGACGGCTTTCCAACAACCCCGCTGAACGCAGCTCCTTAAGGCCCGGAAGATCGCGCGCGTTCTCAAGGCCGAAGTGGTCAAGGAAGTCTTGCGTCACCACAAACGTCACAGGACGGCCCGGCGTCATGCGGCGGCGACCAAAGCGGATCCATTCAAGTTCGATCAGCTGATCAATCGTACCACGGCTGACGGATACGCCGCGAATTTCTTCGATTTCAGCGCGGGTGACGGGCTGATGATAGGCCACAATCGCGAGGGTTTCGACGGCAGCACGGCTGAGCTTGCGGGTCTCAACCGTTTCTTTTTGCATCAGAAATCCAAGGTCCGGCGCCGTGCGCAACGCCCAAGCGTCCCCAACCCTCACCAACGACACACCGCGCCCTTCGTACCGCTTGCGCAGATGCACCAATGCCTCAGCAGGGTCGCAGCCATGCGGCATCCGACCTGCAAGTTCCGCCACCGTGCACGGGTCTGCCGTGGCAAACAAAATCGCTTCAACCATGCGTTCCTGCTCGCCCATCGGCGGGGCTTCAAACAGGCTCTCTTCGGTGCCTGTGTCGTTTTCTGGCGCGTCCGTTGTCTGCTCGCTCATCATTCTTTGTTCCTGATCTGAATAGGCGCAAACACATCGCCCTGACGTATTTCGATTTTGCCTTCTTTGGCCAATTCCAACGACGCCGCAAAGGTCGATGCGGTGGCGGATCGCCGCTTAACGGGGTCCAGCTCCCAGCCTTCCGGCAAATAAGACAGGATATCCGTCCACTCTCCGGCAAAACCAATCAGCCCGCGCATACGGCCCAAGGCCTCCTCCATCGTGAAGACCTTTTCGCGGTCCATCACGAAGGGGCGGAATTC
>DQCL01000167.1 GCA_003533975.1 Octadecabacter sp.
GGGGGAACGTATGGGGATTCTTTAAAAAATCTTTGGGCGATTTGTTTAGGTTCTGGCATCTTTGAGACAGAGAAAAATGCGAGTTCCCATGCCGAAGGAAACTCAGACAATTTTGCAGGCTTTGCCACGACTTTGCGTGCTGTTCTGACGGTTCCTCGATTTACCGCAAAGCGTTTAGATGAAGGCTAAATCCAAGGATTAATGCCTACGAGCAGCAATGGAAATCGTGAAACTGCGTGAGGGAAAGGATCAGTGTGTGCCGACTGGTTTTTTTCGGCAGGACAATCAATGGCGGATTTGTACTGCGAATCGCCACTTGGCGCTGTAGGCTCTTGGGAAAACACGGATTTCTTACCTTCAAACCCGAGGCCGAGCATGTTCGACATCCACACGCGCAATGCGCTTTACCTCTATGTGCCCAGCAAATCGGACTGGGCATGGAGTTCATAGTGCCCGCGCAAAAGGGGCTACTGTTGGTGTTGATTGGTCGGAGATTTTACATAGAGAGACACCATGGCTGAACTGGAAGACATCAGAAACGGAAGCATGATTACCGGTGTGCTCCCCGGAGAAGCCGTGCAAGTCGTTTCGGTTGAGTGGATCGGCAACCAAGCTGTGAACTTGGTTTTTCGGACACCCGGAGGGGAGGTCTCGGAGACGACACTGTACCGCGATGACGCAGTCCGCATCGGCCTGGATGAGAAAGGCAAGCTATGGTCTTTCGATGGTGACGGCGGGATGCTCCGGCTTGTGACCGAAGCGAATCGCATTAAACTGGCTCATTATTTTGATCCATATTTGGCGATTCACACGAGCCTAGTCGATCCTCTCCCCCACCAGATTTCCGCAGTTTACGGTGAAATGCTTTCGCGACAGCCGCTGCGTTTTCTGCTTGCCGATGATCCGGGAGCGGGAAAAACCATCATGGCGGGCCTGCTCATCAAGGAACTGCGTGCCCGAAGTGATCTCGACCGATGTCTGGTTATTGCGCCCGGGAGCCTCGTGGAACAGTGGCAGGACGAACTTGGGGAAAAGTTCAATCTTGAATTCGACATCCTGTCCCGTGACATGATCGAGTCTTCCCGGTCAGGAAACCCATTTGATGATCACGATCGACTAATCGTTAGGCTGGACGTGCTGGCGCGGAACGAAGAATTGCAGGAAAAACTCGCCAGATCACAAGAGTGGGACCTGATCATTGCCGATGAAGCCCACAGGATGTCAGCGACCTTCTTTGGTGGTGAGGTGAAATACACCAAGCGCTACCAGCTCGGGCAAAAACTAGGCCAAGTTTGCCGCCATTTCCTCTTGATGACGGCCACACCACACAACGGCAAGGAAGAGGATTTCCAACTGTTCATGGCGCTCCTCGACGGTGACCGGTTTGAGGGACGCTTTCGCGACGGCGTACATATCGCCGACACAGCCGACATGATGCGCCGCCTGACCAAGGAAGAACTGCTGCGCTTCGACGGCAGGCCACTCTTCCCTGAACGCCGCGCCTATACTGTGAAGTACGAGCTCTCCGAAGAAGAGGCAGCGCTGTACAGCGAGGTCACGGAATATGTCCGCAACGAGATGAACAGAGTTCAGCGTTTCGCGCCAGAGGATGGGCGAAAAAGAAACAATGTGGGCTTCGCTCTTCAAATCCTGCAGCGGCGGCTCGCTTCGTCCCCGGCGGCGATTTACCAATCCCTCAAACGTCGCCGTGAAAGGCTGGAAGCCGAACTTGCCGAGGCCAATCTCATTATGCGTGGAAAGAAAGCAAATGTCGGTCTTCAACCCTTGAATGACGATTTGTACAGGAACTTGGAAGAGTATAGCCAAGACGAAATTGATGATTTTGAGGATCGCATTGTCACAGGTGCAACCTCTGCGGAAACCATTGATCAGTTAGAGATCGAAGTTCAAACGCTTAAACGGTTGGAAAAGTCGGCTCTGGATGTTTTGGGTTCGGGCAACGATGCAAAATGGACGCAGCTCAATCGGATTCTTGATGATGATTTAATGACGGATTCCGATGGTAATCGCCGGAAACTGATCATCTTCACAGAGCCCAAGGATACGTTATTCTATCTGCAGGAAAAGGTTTCTGCTCGCCTCGGCAAGCCTGATGCGGTCGCGGTCATCCATGGCGGTGTGACGCGTGAAGAACGCAGAAAAATCGTTGAACGCTTCATGCAGGACAAGGACCTGCTCGTATTGATTGCCAACGATGCCGCAGGGGAAGGCGTCAACCTGCAGCGCGGGCATTTGATGGTCAACTACGATCTGCCTTGGAACCCGAACAAGATCGAGCAGCGGTTTGGCCGGATTCACAGGATTGGCCAGACAGAAGTGTGCCATCTGTGGAACCTCGTTGCTGCCGACACCCGGGAGGGCGAAGTCTATGGCCGTCTCCTTGAAAAACTTGAGGCTGCCCGAGAGGCGCTTGGTGGTCGGGTCTACGATGTGCTCGGAGAACTTTTCGAAGGAACCGCACTCAAGGACCTGCTTTTCGAAGCCATCCAGTATGGTGAGCGGGAGGACGTCAAAGCCAGATTGTTCGAAAAAGTCGATGGTGCCGTTGACCAGCAGAACCTGCTTGATCTTCTTAAGAAACGGGCCCTCACAAACGATACGATGCCAGAGGCGAGGGTACAGGAACTGCGTCTCAATATGGAGCGCGCTGAGGCCCAGCGCCTGCAGCCCCATCACGTCCAGAGCTTTTTCGTTGAGGCTTTCCGTCAGTTGGGCGGTCAGATTAAGCCTCGGGAAGACGGGCGCTGGGAAATCACCCACGTCCCAGTAATCATACGCGAGCGTGACCGGCAGATCGGCACCGGTGCGCCGGTCCAAAAGAAATACGAGCGTATCTGCTTTGAAAAATCCAAGGTAAACCAGCAACCCGTCGCCCGGTTCGTCTGCCCGGGTCACCCGCTGCTGGAAGCGGTGATCAGCGTCATTCGGGAAAAATACGACTACCTGATGAAACAAGGCGCTGTTCTGGTAGACGAAACAGACGCGGGCCAGGATATTTCGGCCATCTTCCTGATGGAGCACAGCGTGCAGGATGGCCGCCCCACACGCGCTGGCAAGCCGCATGTCATTTCCGAAAAACTCCAGTTCGTTGCCATTGATCAATCGAACAAGGCACGCAGCGCAGGAATCGCCCCGCACCTGAACTTGCGCCCCGCGACATCCCAGGAAATTGCGCTGGTTGAAAGCGATCTGGACAATGACTGGCTTCGTACCGGCCTTGAAAAGACCGCGCTCGAATATGCCACTATCGAACTGGCCCGCGAACATGTCAGCGAGGTGCGCGCACGACGTTTGCCGGAAATCGACAAGGTCGCGCATGAGGTCCAGGCGCGCCTGAAGAAAGAGATCAACTATTGGGACGCCCGGGCCTTTGAACTGAAAGAACAGGAACGCGCTGGCAAGAAAACCCGATTGAACTGGCAGAATGCCCAGCGCCGGGCCGAGGACCTGGCCGATCGCCTGCAACGGCGGATGGCTCTGATCGAAAAGGAAAAGTTCATTTCTTCCCAACCGCCTCGCATCCGGGGTGGGCTGGTGGTCATTCCCCAAGGGCTGCTTGCCCAACGCACGGGCGTTACCTCCAATCTGCTGCCTTCTGGTTTCGCCGATGACCCAGAGGCGCGGCGCAAGATCGAACTGGCGGCGATGGATGCTGTCATGGCTGCCGAGCGGGCGCTGGGCAATGACCCCAAGGATGTCTCGGCCCAGAAGGTCGGCTATGACATCGTCTCGCTTGATCCCAAAACCGGCCACTATCGGTTCATCGAGGTCAAGGGCCGCATCAAGGGGGCTGACACGGTGATGTTGACACGGCAGGAAATTATCACCTCGCTGCATGAGCCCGAGAAATACATCCTGGCAATTGTCGAGGTGGACAACGGATACGCTGCGCAACCGCGCTATATTCTCGGCGCATTGTCTGACACCGAACCCGCCTTTGATCAAACTGCAATTCAGTACCATTTGAAACGTCTGCTTGAGCGGGCAGAGGCTCTGCAGTGAAAGACTATTTCAAACTGATCACCGAAAACGCTCTGGACTTCCTGTACCGCTCAATCGAGGATTTTGAGGATCATCCAAAATACTCAGTCATTCACTTTGCGGCAGCGATTGAACTGTTCTTGAAGGCGCGTCTCGTGGCTGAACACTGGTCACTCATTGTGTCAAACCGGAAGGAGCCTGATTGGAATAAGTTCGTGTCGGGAGACTTCGTTTCGGTTGGCCTTGATGAAGCGGCATCAAAGCTCGAAAAAGTTGTCCGCTCGGGCCTGGGAAACGATGCGCTTGCAGCTTTCCGGAAAGTGTCTCGGCACAGAAATAAGATGATCCACTTCCACCACGAAGCCATTTCCGAGCCAAAAAAGGAAGAATTGCGTCGCGAAGTTGCCAAGGAACAGTTGATCGCCTGGTACTTTTTGCACGAGATAATCACAACAAAATGGAAAAATGAATTTGAACCATCTCTAAAAGCCATAAAGGCGGCAGACGAAAAGCTTCGGGAACTTAGGGCATATCTGGAAGTCATTTTTGACCAACAGAAAGCCACTATTTCAGAAAGAACAAAATCCGGCTCCATTTATTGCAGTTGTCCGTCCTGTGGTTTTAAGGCGCAGGAGCACATACCGGATGAGAAGACACCGTATGAGGCAGAATGTCTTGTCTGCAATGCCAGTTTTCAAAGCATTGCCATAAGTTGTTCAGCTTGCGGAAAACACCTTATTTTCTCGAGTGAAGGATTTGCCACATGCGATTGCGGCAAGGCTTATGAGCCCGAACAATTGGTTGAAGCGCTGGTTGATGAGCGTGCCGCTTACATAGCAGAAAAAGATGGCGACCATAACTGGGTGGGAAACTGCGCTGATTGTTCGAGCTACCACACGCTCGTCAGGATGGATATGGTGTCGGGAGATGATTATTCATGGTTCTGCACCAGCTGTTTGGAAACATTCGATGCAATAGATTATTGTGAATGGTGCGGCGAACCTACAACAGGCAGTTTAGAGATAAGCGCATTGTACGGTTGCGAATTCTGTGACGGCAACACGAAATTACTGGGAAACTGACGTATGACCCACCCCTACAAAAAGAAACTCATCGAGGTCGCAATTCCGCTGGAGGCCATCAACGCTGCCTCGGCGCGGGAGAAGTCGATCCGCCATGGGCATCCCTCCACCCTGCATCTGTGGTGGGCGCGGCGTCCTCTGGCTGCTTGTCGCGCGGTGCTGTTTGCGCAATTGGTGGATGACCCGTCCAGCCTGCCGGATGAATTTCCGACGCCCGAGTTGCAGGATGCCGAACGCAAGCGGCTGTTTGCGATCATCGAAGAACTGGTAATCTGGGAAAATTCGACCAACGAAGAAGTGCTGGAACGCGCCCGGGCCGAGATCAGGAAAAGCTGTGGCGGGGAACTGCCACCGATCTATGACCCGTTCTCGGGCGGTGGCTCGATCCCGCTTGAGGCGCAGCGGCTAGGGCTGCCCGCCTATGGGTCCGACCTGAACCCGGTGGCGGTGATGATCGGCAAGGCAATGATCGAGATTCCGCCGAAATTCAAGGACATGGAGCCGACCCACCCCGGCATCAAGGAACGCCAGTTCTATCGTAATGCCGAGGGGCTGGCCGAGGATGTGAAACACTACGGCGAATGGATGAGCGAGAAGGCGTTCGAGCGTATCGGGCATCTGTATCCTCAGGTGGACCTGCCTGCTGAACATGGCGGTGGCAAGACAAAGGTGATTGCTTGGCTGTGGACTAGGACCGTTACGTGCCCCAATCCTGGTTGTTCGTCTGAAATGCCGCTCCTGTCATCGTTTGTATTGTCCTCAAAAAAGGGAAAGGAAGCATATCTAAATCCAATAATCACTGCCGGAAAAATGAGTTTTGATGTTGGCGGCAAATTCGAGGCGGATAATCTAGATCCGAAAAAAGGATATAAGCGAGGCACATCCGGTGTTTTCGAATGTGCCTTCTGCGGAACGGTAACAACGCGAGACTACGTAGCAGCCGAGGGAATGGCAAAGAGAATTGGTGCCATTCAAACCGCCGTCGTTTGCGAAGGAAATAGAGCAAGGATCTATTTGCCGTCGAGTTATTCTCCGTTGCCAAAAGACGTTCCTGTGCCAGAAACTTCGCATCTTGAGACAGATCTTCCTCCAAATCCCCGCGATGTTTGGTGTCGGAACTTCGGCTTAACAATGCCAAAAGACCTCTTCACCGACCGGCAGTTGGTAGCGTTGAATACGTTTGCCGATCTGGTGCATGAAGCTCGGGCGCTGATCGAGGAGGACGCGCGCGAGCATGGCCTCTCTCCCGACCCCACCCCACTACGCGACGGCGGCAAGGGCGCATTGGCCTACGCGGAGGCTGTGAGCGTCTACTTAGCTTTTGCTATCGGAAAACTTACTGACATATCATCGACCCTCTGCACTTGGCACAGCGGAGCGGCACACCAGAAGATTAGACAAACCTTTGGCCGACAAGCACTGCCAATGACATGGGATTATGCGGAGGGAAACGTTTTCTCCAGTTCTTCGGGTAACTTTCGGAAGCAGATCGATCTCATCCGCAAAGTAGTAGGTTCCAACCTTGTACCAGCATCCAACGGAAATGTTGCCCAAAGTGATGCGCAGACAGTCGTACTGCCTATTGGAGCTGTAGTTTCGTCCGATCCGCCTTACTACGACAACATCGGCTACGCCGATTTGTCGGACTTCTTTTTCTGCTGGATGAAACCAGCTATTCGTCCTGTTTATCCAGATTTGTTTGGGGTGCTGGCAACGCCAAAAGCCGAAGAACTGGTCGCCTCCCCTTACCGTCACGGCAGTAAGGAAGCCGCGGAGACCCATTTCCTCGACGGAATGCGCAGGGCGATCGCGAACATGGCGCGGCAATCATCGGCCGATATTCCGGCAACGATCTACTATGCCTTCAAGCAAAGTGAAATCAAGGACGAGGGGATCAGTTCCACTGGCTGGGCCACCTTCCTTCAAGCGGTGGTCGAAGCGGGCTACGCTGTAGTTGGCACATGGCCAATGCGTACAGAAATGGCTAACCGCATGGTCGCTTCGGGTACCAATGCGCTGGCTAACTCGGTCGTCCTAGTTTGCCGAAAAAAGGAGGCAACGGCGCAAATCATTACCCGCGCCGAGTTCATAAGGGCGCTGAAACGCGAGTTGCCCCCGGCGATTGCCGAGCTGCAAGCCGCCAACATCGCCCCCGCCGACATGCCGCAATCGGCCATCGGGCCGGGTATGGGTGTATTCTCACGCTACAATGCTGTGCTGGAAAGCGACGATAGCCACATGAGCGTGAAAACTGCGCTGCAACTGATCAATCAGGAGCTGGATTCGTTCCTCAACGACATTCAGGGCGATTTCGACCCGGAAACCCGCTTTGCTATCACTTGGTTCGAACAGAACGGCATGAAATCGGGTGAGTTCGGCAACGCCGACAATCTGGCCCGCGCCCGTGGTCTGGCGGTGGATGATGTGCGCCACGCCGGGATCGTCAAATCTGAGGCAGGCAAGGTGCGCATCTTCAAGCGCGACGAGCTGCTTGAAGATTGGGACCCGCAGACCGACGATCACCTGACGATCTGGGAATGCCTGCAATACCTGATCCGCCTGCACGAGGCCGAGGGGCTGTCGGAAAACACCGCCGTGCTGCTGAAGAAGATTGGTGGCAAGGCCGAGGACGTGAAGGATCTGGCCTATTGCCTTTATGACATCTGCGCCAACAAGCGGCAGGACGCGAAAGAGGCCACGGTCTATAACGCGCTGATCGCCGACTGGTCGGAACTGACAAAGCTGGCAGCCAGCGTGCATGATGTACGCGGCGACGGGCAGACACGAATGGATGTTTGAGGGATTTGAGCGATGGCTAAGAGCACACGGCAATATGTTTTCGAAGGTATGGAATTGATGCCAGAGGCGTTGGCCCCCTTTGTTGAAACACGGCTATCAAATTCCCTGAAAGGACATTGGGAAGTCGAGGTCGTCGAGCGCGTTCATGGGATGCGCCCGGATTCTTCGGGTAAACTGAACTGGGATCAGGCGGCGCTGTTGAAGACGATGATGGCGTTCTGGCGGGACGCCTTTTCGTCGGTTCTGGGGCATCCTGAACGGTCTTATGTTTCCGAGCTTTTGGAGGTGCGGAACAAGTTTTCCCACAATGAATCCTTCAGTTATGATGATGCGGAACGCGCGCTCGATTCCATGCGCAGGCTTTGCGAGGCGGTCAGCGCTGGTGATACAGCCGAAAAGATAGGCCGGATGCGCGACACGATCCTGCGCACCAAGTTCTCGGAACTGGCGCGGGTGGAAGAGCGCAAGCAGACCCGGCAGGTCGATATTTCGGTAGAAACCAAAAAGGGGCTGCTGTCGTGGCGCGAGGTTGTCGAGCCCCATCAGGACGTGGCGACCGGGGATTTCCAGCAGGCAGAGTTTGCCGCCGATTTGGGCAAGGTCCACAAGGGAAGTGCACCGTCGGAATATGCTGACCCGCGCGAGTTCTTTGCCCGCACTTATCTGACCGATGGTCTGAGCGCGCTGTTGAGCGGCACGGCCAAGCGGCTGTCGGGTGCAGGTGGTGATCCAGTTGTCGAGTTGCAGACGAATTTTGGCGGTGGCAAGACCCACTCGATGCTGGCGCTCTATCACATGGCGGGCGGGATCAAGGCGGCCAATCTGCCGGGGCTGGACCAGTTGCTGGCAGATGAGGGGCTAAGCGTTCCAGACAAGATCAGCCGGGCGGTTCTGGTGGGCACATCGCGTGGCCCACAGGATGTGATCAAGCTGGAGGATGGACGCGAAATTCGCACCACCTGGGGTGATCTGGCCTGGCAATTGGGGGGAGAGAAGGCCTTTGGGCTGATCGCCGAACATGATGCCAAAGGGACGGCACCGGGGTCGGACAAGCTGGAGGAAATCTTCAAGCTTTGCGCGCCCTGCCTGATCCTGATCGACGAATGGGTAGCCTATCTGCGTCAGATATACGGAGTTGAAGGCCTGCCGTCGGGCACGTTTGACGCCAACCTGACCTTTGTCCAATCGCTGACCGAGGCGGTCAAGACCAGCCCGGGTACCCTGCTGGTGGCATCGTTGCCGCAATCGCAGATCGAAGTTGGTGGAGAGGCTGGTAAGGAGGCACTTGCGGTTCTCAAGCAGACGTTTTCGCGGGTCGGGACCAGCTGGCGTCCGGCGTCCCAGGAAGAAAGTTATGAGATCGTCCGGCGGCGACTGTTCAAGGAAATCCCGGGTGACAAGTTTCAGCACCGGGACAACACTCTCAAGCAATTTGCCAAGATGTATCGGGAGAACCCGAACGACTTCCCGCAGGGCTGCGCGGATGAGGATTACCGCCGCAAGATGGAAAAGGCCTTTCCGATCCACCCGGAACTGTTCGATCAGCTATACACCAGCTGGGGATCGCTGGAGAAATTTCAGCGGACGCGCGGAGTGCTGCGATTGATGGCCCAGGTCATTCACGAACTTTGGATGAACAATGACCCGTCGGTGGTGATCATGCCGGGAAGCGTCGCGATCAGCTCCCCAAGGGTTGAGCCCGAGTTGTTGAAATATCTGGATAACCAGTGGCAGGGGATCATTTCCGGTGATGTTGAGGGACCGACATCGACGCCCTACAAAATCGATCAGGCCGCACCGAACCTGAACCGCTATTCGGCAACCCGCCGCGTTGCGCGCACGATCTTCATGGGTACCACCCCGACCCACGCCCAGCAAAACCAAGGCCTGGACGACAAGCAGATCAATTTGGGCGTCGTTCAGCCCGGCGAGAGACCGATGATTTTCGGCGATGCACTCCGGCGATTGGCCAATCAGGCGAAGTTCATGCACAGTGATCTTGGCCGGTATTGGTATTCAACAGCCCCGAGCCTGAACCGGCTGGCTGCCGACAGAGCCGCACAAATGGAAGCGGCGCTTATCGACATAGAGATCGACAAGGCATTGACGAAGTATGTCAATGCTCTGGCAGACCGGGGAAATATCGACACCGTTCAAGTTGCGCCCTCCAGTTCATCGGATGTACCCGATGAGGCGGGTGGCGTGCGCGCTATCGTCTTTGGTGTTGCACATGCTCACAATGGTAGGGATTCATCCGATGCGCTGGTAGAGGCTAAGGACATCCTGATGCATCGCGGTGGTACGCCACGGGTCTATCGCAACATGCTGGTTTTCCTTGCGGCGGAAGTCCGGCAGTTGGACAACCTGAAAGACGCGATGAGGAATTGGTTGGCTTGGTGTGAGATCGTCAAGGAAACCCAGAGCCTCAATCTTACGCAGAGTGACAGTGCGTTGGCGCAAAAAAAGGCTGACGACTCAGCGGACACTGTCAAGACACGCGTCAAGGAAGCATGGTGCTATTTGCTTTACCCGATTCAGGAAACTGCGCAGTCGGAGCTGGAATGGGTTTCGTCCAAGATTCCAGCGCAGGATGGGCTTCTTTCCAGGGCAAGCAAGAAACTGGTGAGCGATGACGCGCTTTTTCCGGAGCTTGGCCCGACGCGTTTGGACCGCGAACTTCAAAAGTATATCTGGAATGGGAAGCCCCATCTTCTGCTCAAGGACATCTGGGAATACCTGAACCGGTATGTCTATTTGCCAAGGGTCAAGAACCGGGAAACCTTGGTGCGTACGGTTCAGTCATCGATCAGCGGTTTGGTGCCAGGACCATTTGCCTTTGCCGAAGGTTGGGACGATAACGCGTCGCGCTATTCTGGCCTCGCTATCGACAATGCAGGTTCTGCGATCGTTTCAATCGATTCCGAAAGTGTAGTCGTTGATCCAAATGTTGCGGAGGAATTCCGACCGGCCCCACCGAAACCTGGACCCGATATTGAGCCAGGAAAAGGTGCCGGGCCTTCTGGTGGTCCTTTCGATCCGCCAGATCCAAGTCCTACGAACCAACCGGAGGGGCAGCCCAAACCGGACGCCAAGCCGACGAGATTTTCAGGAACTGTTTCGATCTCACCGGATCGCCCGGCGAGGGATATTCATCAGATTATCGAAGCGATCGTCGAGCAATTAACCACTATCCCGGGTAGCGATGTTTCGATCAAACTGGAAATCAACGCTGAAATCCCGTCAGGCCTCGATAGAAACAAGGTTCGTACGCTGGTGGAGAACGCTAATACCTTGGGTTTCATAGAGAAAGAGATAAAGTAATGCTGTACGACTTAAGTGGTCACGACAATATTTACGGACACAGACGCGCCTGCTCCCGCATGACAACATAGTCGCGCAGCATTTCCACGACCGCCGATTTATCCGGCAGCGCATGCACTTCCTCAGCGGCTCTTGCCTGAAACCCCGCACCATACTCCACCACCGGCGGGCAGACCCCAGTGACAGTTTCAGAACTGACCGTTTCGCAAGCGCTCAACAAGCTCATCCCGATTGCGAGGCCGACGAGCCGCCGCCTCCAGCATCCTGCGTTGGATTTCATTTGCTTTCTCCGTGTTCTCGAGCTGCTCTGCCAACCGCCCAGCGCGCTCACCGGAGCGACGCAAGGACAGCAGGAACAGCGATATTGTGAAGGCGATGACCGCCCATTTGCCGACAGCCGGGGCAAACCGGCTGCCGACAATCCATGCGATGAATGCACCCATCAGCGCCGCCCCTTTCGCCAGTCGTCCCAGCGGGCGTAGATAGTGACGCTGACGCCAATCAGCGCCAGGGCAATGAACAGCCAGCGCAAAGTATCGAGATAGGGGATCAGCGGTTGGAGGGCGGATTGCGTTTCGGCCACGGCCTGCTGCACC
>DQCL01000155.1:0-6040 GCA_003533975.1 Octadecabacter sp.
CCGGAATCGCCCATCGCATAGTTATCGCCTTCGCCCAAGGTTGCGCTATCTGTAACGGCGTTTCCACTGCTGTTACCGCCCCCCAGCACGACCAGATCATCTCCGGCTCCTCCGAAATAGGTGTCATTGCCGTCGCCAACACCCGCCGCACTGGTCAGGGTTGTCGGGGCCGCAGTCGGCACATCGGAGGTCTCTAGTATACCATTATCTGTCATGACGATGTTGAGTCCATCGCCCGCTGTCACCACATCTGCCAGATCGCCCGTCAAAATGATGTCGCGTCCGTTTGCGGTTGTGACGGTGTCGCGGCCCGCGAATTCGGTGCTGAAGGATTCCCCCTTCACCTGACCAAATGTGCTGCCAGCGCCGTCATCGAACTGTTCAATGGTCAGACGCCCGTCATCGGTGATGATGTAGCTTAGCCCGTCGGCCAGCGTGACGGTGTCACCGCCCATAACGCCAGCGCCACTTTCGGTGTCGCCACCCAGAATGGCGAAAACATTGCCACCCTCAGTCGTCGTGATGCTGTCATCGCCATACCGGGGGTTCGATCCTAGATCCCCGTAGACGTTGCCGTCGCTATCCACGGTCTCCATGCTTTTGACGATACGTTCGATCAGGGCAACCTGGTCGTTGTAGGCATCAATTTCATCCTGGCTCGCAGTTGCAGAAAGTGGCAAAAGACCAAGCAATGCACGGACGCCCAATGAGCTGAGGTTGATTTGGCCATAATCGCCGATCGCCGCCAATCCACCATTCACGGATGTTATCGTATCACTTCCGCCGCCACCCAGCGCGACATCAAACAGATCGTCAGACCCCGGGACACCAAACGAGATTTGATCATCGCCTTCGTGCGGGCTGGTATTGTCAACGATTACGCCGTTTTCAACGTAGGAATTGTTCACGATTCCATCGCCTGGAATGAACGAACCCAGATCTCCAATGACGAAATCCCCACCGAGACCCGCGTCGATAGTGTCGCCGCGCTCGCCGCCGATGATCACGTCATTCCCAGCGCCCGTTGTAATGCTATCAACTGTGCCGGCGTCGGATGCGATAGCGCGGAATGCATTCACTTGCTCCAAAATGCGACTACCTTCTGCGACACCAAAGTCACCAAAGACGGTATTGTCGCCCTCAAGATCGGTGATCGTCTCTACGGCACTCACGGCCTGCGCGCCGCCAGCCACAAGGATATCGCCACCAGACCCACCATCCAGGATATCGGTTCCCGCAGTGGTGGACGTCATGCCCGTCGAAATGAATGTTTCTGCCGTTCGATTTGAAGACATATTGATCTTGCCATAGTCCCCGACCACCAGATCAGATCCATCGCCCCCGGAAAGGGTATCGTTGCCACCGCCACCCAGCAGGATATCGCTGCCAGCCCCACCGCTCAGGCTGTCCTGGCCATCAACCACGTCGGCTGTCTCGACCTGCAATCGTGTCTGGATGTTCTTGATCGCGGACGGGTCGGTCAGCGTGATCGGCGATGCGCCGACGTTGCCATCGGCATCAAGCGAGCGAACTTCAAGAATGCCGCCTGAAATCAAATCGTCGTCAAAGCCGCCAAACAAAACATCATTACCAAGTCCGCCACCCAGAATGTCATTTCCGTATTGACCAAAGAACGTGTCAGCTCCGGCTTCCCCGATAATGATGTCATCACCGTCGGCCCGCATAAGGTGGTCAAAATTGCCACTCTCTTCGTCGAGCTGGGAGATTTCACCCCACCCATAGGCGGTGTTTGAACCACCCGTAAATGTCACGAGGTCTGCTCCCGCACCCGCCTCTGTGTGCGTTGTACCGGTGCCTGTGAAGTTGATCTGGTCTTTGCCCGCACCGGTGTAAATGCGCGCATCGCCGGAGTCGCTTACAGTCACAATGTCATCACCACGACCGGTAAAGACATTGGCATTGCCGTTCCCGCCAATCGTGACGGTTTCTGCATCACTGCCACCGTTCAGTTGGGTTGTTCGGGTGAACTGATCAGCAAACGTGCCTGCTGGGCCAAGGTTTACAGCCCCACTGGAAAACTGTGCCGCGATATTGGCCTCTGTCACTGCCAATGAGATTGAACTCCCGCTGACATTGAACGTGCTCAGGAAATGGTCGCGCATTCCAAAGTCACCATCGCCAAACACATAGACTGTGCCGCCTGCAGCGGTTGTCAATGCCATCGTATCTTCACCGTCTTCGGCAAAGATGTAATAGGTGCCCGCCCCATCGGACAAATTGATCGTGTCACGCCCGCCGCCGGCAAACACCACGTGAGTGCCGTTCTTGGCCAGATTGATCACGTCATTGCCGTCGCCCGCATAGGTGATCGTCGCACTGGTCGGGCTCGTCATCAGTTGCAAATTGACGGTGTTGTTGCCTTCACCGGCTGCAATAACCACACCTGCATTTGGGTTGATCGTTTGGAGTGCGGCCGTCGTCGAGAAAACCTGCCCGCTTGCGGAATACTCTACAAAACCGTTGTTGCGGATCGTGATGACATCATTGGCGTCTTGGGAGATCGAAGACAGGTTGCCGCCAGCTCGGGCACCGACATTCAGGACAGCGGTAGAGTTCAAACCGGCGCCAAACACATCGGCGACCGCGACATCCGGGAACACGGAGTTCAGGGTGTACGAGAACAGGGTCGTGTCAAAGACAGT
Organism: Octadecabacter sp.; assembly: GCA_003533975.1. Lineage (GTDB taxonomy): Bacteria > Pseudomonadota > Alphaproteobacteria > Rhodobacterales > Rhodobacteraceae > Octadecabacter. Next base: position 2,664 of record DQCL01000155.1, read on the forward strand.
CGTCGAGAAGCTCAGGTCGGGCAGGGGCCATGGGAAGTTGATACCACCCCAAATGCGCAAAGCCGCCCCAAAACTAATGTCGCCGGTGAAGAATGCACCGATGATATCCGCTGGCGCGGTCTTCGTAGCCGCAAGTTCGGCCTGCGCCAAGAGTTCCGGCAACCGCAGCTTGCCGTCGCCGTTGGGGTCCGTGAACGTCAGCGCTACGTCACCGCGGATCGTGCCGGATGCACCTGCAATGCCGGCGTTCAGGCCAAAGTTTCCGCGGATACTCCCATCAATCAGAGCCCCCGGTGCAGCATCCAAAAACACTCCATCCAATAGGCGTTCCGGGTCGAGCGAATTGGCGAAATTGACGATGCCCGCAAGATCATACCCAACCGTGAACCCCGCATCAAAATCAATGTCGACACTGGCCGTAAACGCATTGCGAACTGCGCCTGCGATCCAGCCAGGCAGCCCCAGATTGCCAGTGATAGCCGCCGCAATATTGGCGTTGATGTCAGCCTGAAGCAGGTTGAAATCGGCCTCAACCAAACTTACGCGGTCAAAGTTGCCAAGCAACAGATTCAACGCATGGGACGGGTCGGTGAGCAACGGGATCTTGATGTCCAATCCAGGGCCTGACACCGCCGCAGAATAGCCCAGATCAAGCACAAAATCGAAACACGGCGTGAAAATCGCATCGCTCGCGCGGAACTGGGACAAACGGACTTCGCCCTTGTGGCCAAGGAAATTGTAGGTCCCGATGCAGATGCCATTCGGTTCGGATGTCGGCAGGCTGCTCAAGGTGCCAAGTGTCTCGGAAATCTGAGTGCCCACGTTCAAGATCGGGAAAATCGCAGCCGCTGAATTGAACGCGTAGGAAACCGGAACTGTGGTTGACAGGACGTCGAAGACATCCGTGATGGGTGACAACATGTCCCCAATCGGGTTTAGAACTTGACCAACGATTTCACCAATCGTTCCTGTCTGCAGACGAATGTCATCAAACTTCAGACCCGTGATGAGAATGTCCGTCGAAATCGGTTCGCCAAATTCAATTATCGGAATTTTAGCGGTGAAGATGAAATCAGTCGTGATCTCAGGGACAAACCCGCTCACATCAAATATGACCCGCAGATCAAGATGAATGCCAACATCTGCGTTAAACCGGAAGGCCGCGAAGTCCCCGAAATTGATTTGTGAAAGATAGACGGTGTTGTCAAAACGGGCGCCATCCAGCGCATAGGCCCCTTGATCACCCGACTTCAGTCCAAGGAACGCGTCCTCGTCAAAGTCGTAGACGCGATCAATCTCAAGTCCGGCGCCGGTGGCCATTCCTGACGCTCCAAACAGGTCAAGGTCAATGGTTGCTGTCACCGCTGTGTCTTTACCTGCGGTGGCCTTTGCGTTGACATCCAACACACCGCCAATGTTGAAACTGCCGTCAAAATCATTGGCCGACGCGGCGAAGACCAAGGCAATTTCGGCATTGTCCGTGTCATTGAGAACAAAGAACCCATCACAATCCAGGCCAAAGCCCAAATCGATATCCAACGTCGTCACAAGGTTGATCTCGGACCCTTCGTCAACGTCCAAATTAAGCCCCGGAATTTCCAGCGCCATATCCACGGCAAGGTCGGCATCAAAAACCTCAAAGTTGAACGACAGGCTGCCATAGATTGCAGGCTCACCGTCCCCCTCCAGCACCGCAGCGGCGATGTAGGTTTGACCAGTGGTGTCGAACATGTCGTTCAAGGCACGGTTCATCAATACGTTGATCAGATCAAGCGAGGTCGGCAATGCGCCTGTCGACGGGAGTGGTGTTTCCAGATCCGCGCGGACCTCATCCAGTGCATCATAGACGAAATCACTGAAGAACCCGGCACCCACCGCAAGGTTTTCGCCGATCAGTGGCAGATCAAGGTCGCCGACGAACTCGTCTATGAACCCTTGGATCGTGCCTGCCATCATGTCGAGCCCGTTCACGATCGCCAACGGGTCGTTCAGCAGATCAAGGATGCCCGCACAGTCAAACAGACCAACCCCGGGCAAGTTCAGATCCATGTAGTGAGGGCCATATTCCGCGTCGCCTGTGGGCGTGTAGTAGTCCGCCGGCAATAGCCCTGTTGCCTCATCACGTGCACCGGCACGGGTGTCACCGAATTTTGCAAGGTCCGCGATCGGGTCGATCAGCCCGTCCAACTCATCTTGCGTCAACGCCAAGCCGACCAGAGCCAAGGCTTGGGCGTCTCCGGCGAAATGGGTGTCCAGAAGCGCGATGGCAGAGGCCCGCGCCGCGTCCGTATCAGACGCCAACGGGTCGTCAGTATAAAGATCAACCAACGCGGCTTCGACCGTGNNGCCAAGGCTTGGGCATCTCCGGCGAAATGGGTGTCCAGAAGCGCGATGGCAGAGGCCCGCGCCGCGTCCGCATCAGATGCCGACGGGTCATCAGTATAGAGATCAACCAAGGCGGTTTCGACCGTACCAAACAGCTCGGCTGCCGACACCGAATTGTCATTCGGGTTACCAGGGTTTCCGGTGGTGCGCAGCAATGTGGATTCGTAGATGAAGCCGTGGTCATCTGGATTGAGCGCCCCAAAGGCCCCGCTAAACGGGAGGTCAATGCGAGTCTCGAAATCAACGTCCAGACCAAACAGCGGCAAGAAATCCGGGTCGTCAGATTGGAAAATGCTGTAAAGATGCGCGAGGTCGTATCGGCCGTCATCTTGCCCATCTATGTCCTCGACGACACCCGCGATGTAGCCACGACCCTCGCCGCCACTGGCGCCAATGAACGCGCTGCCTCCGTCAATGCCGACCTCAAGCGGGCCAAGCGCGAGGACCATGTTCAACCCTTCCGGCGTCCCAAGGCTGAGGTTGGCGGAAATACGCGTTTCGTCTGTGTCTACAAAAACGATCGGCGCATCATGTGCGACTGCTTTGGCTTTCAGCACAGATGAGGAGATATCGCCTTCAATCACGTTCAAAGAGGGGTCGCCAGCAATATCTGCCAATTCGATCAAGGACTTGAACCCGAGGGCCCGGGCGATGTTGGATTCCTCAAGCTCAAGCACTTCGAATGTGATGTCATGGCTGATGTCATTGCCGACGACCGCGAAGGCAAATTCTTCATAGCCATTCACTTGCGTGAAATTGGTGGTCTGCAACGTCAGATCATTGCCATTCGCCACGAACCGCATGATCTGGCTCAGGGTTGTTGTCGTGCCGATCACGGCGGTTTCTGAAATCAGGTTGCGGGCGACGACGGCGTCCGCAAGGGACTGGTTCAGTGCCGCCACAAGATCAGCGCGCGTTGCGCGGCCGTAGTCTTTCTTCAGTTCAACTTCGATCGGATCACCGTCGCCGATCTGTATGGCGAATTTCGCCTC
>DQCL01000155.1:6069-10580 GCA_003533975.1 Octadecabacter sp.
CCGGTCTGAAGCCCCGCAGCAACGGCGGTGTATTCAAGTGCAAACCCGAGCTCAGGCAGGCCAGAGGATTGCAGCGCCGCCGTCGTCTTTATTGTAACGGCCCCCAAATCGTTCAATTCGAAGACAAAAACATTTCCGGCAAGGATTTTTTCAACCGCAACGGATCCTGTCTCTATTGAGGTAGTCAAAGTGCCAAGGTCCAGCGTGCGGAACGTGCCATCCGCGTTTGTGCGCAACGTATCATTGAGCACATCAACCAACCCTTGTGGCGTCAGACGCGTTGGGTCCTCGCCGATCTCAAGGTCGATTGTATCTGTCTGCGCGGAGCCCGGCACCGTCAGATTGATGCTGAGTGTAAAGGCATCGGACGGCAAGGGGATAGCCGGTGGCACAGCCGCAATCGGCAAAGGCGGCGCAACCACCAAGACCCGTGGTTCGTATTCGGTGGGAACCAAAACGTCCAAGTCCATCAAATCGACGGATCTAGGAACATAGGGGTCAGCTGTGGCGAGTTCTTCAAAAGCGCCACCGGCATCCGCAACCGTCCCGCCAAACAAGGCACCCGCCATGTCGACAGTCTCAATCGAGAATTCATCCCAGCCTTGGCTGTTGGCGAATGCGGTCGTGTCCAGCGTGATGGTGCCTGTGTCGTCATCAAGGCGCGCCAGCAGCAGGCGCAGCAACGGCGTGCTGCCGCCAGAGGTATCGGTAGGGTCCAGGTCCGAATTGGCGATCAGGATCGCGTTGTTGGTGGCCGCCGGTATCGCCGGATTAGCGGTGTTCAGAGCCGTGTTCAGTGCAGCGACAAAGTCCTCGTCGCTGCGCAATGGGTCCGCAGGCACATCGATTGTGATCGGACCTGCACCTGCAATGTTGATGGTAAAGGTATAGCCAAGTTCCGGATCGACGGACGCTGCCAATGGAATGCTGCGTACTGGATATTCCTCGGCCTCTGCCAAGACGGGTTGCGGCCCACCATCATCAGACAAGGCCGAAGTATCGGAAAACAGGGCCAGAACCCCCACAAGATCACGCGCCGTCGAATTCGGGTCCTTGATCTCAATAGTGAATTCGCCGCCGTTGTCGACCAATTTGACGGTCAGCTTTTCAGCCGCCACTCGACCGGTGTTGACCTGATCGGCATCGATTGCTGCCCGCAGCGCCGTAACGACGTCTTCAATTGTGGCCTCTGGATCACCTTCCATTTGCGGCAGCAACGCATCGATATCCAAGCTAAAGCTCGCCTGCTTATTGGTAGTATTGTCTACCCAATTCACCCGCAAGTCGTTGAATCCCGCACCGTTCGTTATCACGGAGGTGACGTTCGCGATTTCTTCGAGCGTCGTCGCCCCCGTGGCGTTTGCCAGCGTCAACCCACCGAGCGCCGCGATATCGATTCCGAAGTTCAGGTTTAGGCCAAGTTCCGGGTCAAGAACGAGGGCAGCATCCGCACGCGCGTCGACAAGATTGGTGAGCAGATCGCTCAGGACATCGACCGACTCATCGCCTTGTTCATCTGAATCCAGGTCGTCATCCGCACCTTCTATTAGTGCCTCCAAGCCGTCGGTTCCCAAAAGCTCAATCAGGTTGAAGTTGAAGGGGATCTCTTGGGTGAAGTCATCAAGGAAACTGATGTCGAGATTGAATTCCAACTCACAGATATTGGCGCCTGTCACCGGATCGGTGGTCAGTAGATTGATCGTCGCGACACCTTCACCAAACGCAGAAGCGAATACGTCATTGATGTTCTCAAAGCTGAAGCCACCTGCGTCGCGCAGATCTTGCAACGCCTCGTTGAACCCGGATGTGAAATCAAAGCTCGCCATCAGGGCGTCGTTCAACAGCGGCACATCTTCGAAAAGGACGGGGAAGAACTCTTCGAGGTTATCGGCGTAGATTTCGATAACGTCGCCAAGGCCAATCATCGCATCCAAAATCAGGTTCGGATCAACCAGCGTCAGGCAGAGAAGCTCTTCTATATCATAGACGATATTGGTGGTATTCACGGGATCGAAGATATCCCCGACAGACGTGAAAATGGGCTCGTCGATTGTGGGCAGGAGCGTTCCGAACCCCAGATCAATGCTTTCAAGGTTCATCGCGAGCATGACGTAGTCCTGGCCCGCAACGCGATCGTCACCGTTTTGGATGGTCACCAGATCAAGAACGTTCTGTCTGTCTTCAGCGGCGGCAGCGGCTGGATCGGGCAGGGTGCTGGGTGGCAGATCAAAATCCGTTCGTACACCAGGGGCGCTGGCAATGATCACGTCATCCCCGACGGTTTCAACGGCGATGCCACCTTCCAGATCGATGCGACCCAACAGATCACTCAACCGGCTGCCGGGGCCCGCGTCAGATCCCAGTGCAATCAGTTGTGATCCCGTCAAACGGTTGCTGAAGGCGCCTTCTGATTGGCCGACAATCGTCATGTCCAATTCGGTGTTTAGCGCAATAAAGTTCGCCGGATCAGGGCCATTTGTGCCAACGCCAATCTCGACCATTCCCAAATCCAGGGCGGCAACGATCTCGGTGGCTTGGGCATCCAGAACGGCATTCAAGGACAGCGCGTCAAAGAACACATTGTCGAGGATCGCCTCCTTGGCGGCGCCGTTCTGGGCGAAATCGGCTTGGATGTCGAAAATATTGAAACCGGCAGCTAGGTTCATTTCCGCGCTGAGTGTGCCATCCAGTTGCGCCTGCAAGTCGACGTTCGAAAACTCACCTAGGCTGGTGTTGTTGAGGGAAAGCCCCGCGCTAACGCTCGGGACGCCGGTCGTGACATTGCCCGCTGCGTCAATGGCGCAGGCGACGAAAGGCTCAAAGTCAAACAGGACCTCGCCAGTCTCGATATCGACGTTGATTTCAAACCCGGGCAAACAGGGAATGTCGCCCACGGTCTCAGACATCCAGCCGAACATTCCCTGTAGACTGTTGGCACGGGTTAGAGATTCCAGATCAAGCCCGATCTTGTAGCGCCCCTCGGCCCCTGCTTTAAGATCGAATTCAAGGGCAGGATCGCCGGCAAACGTCGTGCTGGAGGCTTCAATCTCGATCCCTTTCAACACCAGTGCTGCATTCAGGGTATCAACGAAGACCTGCAAGGGATCAGCTGCGTCAACAGCCCAGCCGCCCGTTGGCTGCACAACATCTACAAGCCGAACTTCATCACCGACCACGATTTCAAAACGAACCGAGGACATGCCTTTTAGAACGTCAAGGTCCATCGCCTCTAGGCCGACGTTAAGTTCTGCGCGGTGGACATCGAAGGCGGCGAATTCCGTTCCGTTATCCGCCCCAGAAACCAGTTGGGATTTGACGAAACCCAGATCCCGCAGGCCAGTGCTGCTAGTTGATACATCCATCCCGATAGATTGGATCGGGCCAGTTCCTGAAACCGCAAAATTGAATGCGCGGCCAACGATGCTCACGGCCCACCCCATCAATTGGGTATCAATCAAGGCCGCCAAGGCATCCAATGCGTCGTCGGTGATGGCCCCATAGACATCACGTACCGCCCAACCAGCAATCGAAACCGTCTCAACAGTGCGGGTCTCGCCCCCGTCACTATCAAAGCCAAATACCGTGAAATTCAGCTCGGTTTCCAAGGCAAGCGCGTCAAGCTGCGCATCACTCAAGGCGCGGCCTGTCAGGCTGGTTTTGTCCGTCGCAAGGTCGAGGTAGATGCCGGTTTCATCGATTCCGAAGGCATCCGGCACGCCCACCGTTTCGACAAATCCAAAGTCTTCGGGGCGGGCAGAAAACAAATCCGGGATCGTCTGCAAGACGTCGGCGATCTGCGCGAAAGAGTCCGTAATATCAAAGTCTGTGAACGGAATGCCCAGCGTGAAGCCTGCATTGTTGAATACCGATGCAACACCATCGCCCATTGCTTCAAAGAAAGTTGCAATGACATCCGTTCCGGTGTCAAATAACGCGTTGGCCAAACGGTTGAGCGGGTCGATGAACTCAGCGTCCACGCCTGCGAAGCTGGTGATGTCAAAGTCGACATCGACCGCGTTGCCAAAGGCTGCCACGGTCGGATCCTGTCCGATACTGCCAAGAGTGACGGACTGCGTAAGGCTCGCTCCGAACCCAAGCCCAGTGGCGGCATCAAGCGACAGCGACAGCGGCAGGTTCATGTCAAAGTTGAACCGCACCAGTTCGACAGCGGAAGATTGATCCACTAAGGCCAATTGGTCCGGGGCCTCTGCGCCCAATTCGGTTGCCCGCAAAGAAAAATCTACCGCCGCTTGCCCAGACAAGGTGGATGTCTGCGTAAGGGCAATTGCCGGATCGACCGTCGCAACAACTGTTCCGTCAAATGCCAAACCCGTCCAGGTGTTGCCTGCGTCAAACAACCCGAAGCGACCCGTTTCAAACGACGTCAGCGTTCCCGTCAGGAACCCCACATCGGTTTCTGGCACCACCACCAATGCAAGGCTATCGGTATAATTGATATCGCCCGCATCGGGGATGCCAAACTCAAACAAGGACTCGATCGCGGTCGGGTC
>DQCL01000155.1:10664-14891 GCA_003533975.1 Octadecabacter sp.
GCTGTGGTTGTGCCTTGATCATCGACAACCGTAGATCCGCCAATGGAATATTCAAACACGCCGCTTTCACCGACAAAGGCAAAATCAACGGGCAAGATTGTGCGTAAGTTCTCCGCCAGATCCAGTTTGTCCAGAAACGTTTCAATTTGCGGCAGCTGGACAGACACGCCGATTTCGTCAGCGGACGTTTGGGTGAAGGAAATGAGGCTCCCGCCGCCGGCATCATTCACATCCACAAGGGAAACCGTCTGCAGGTCATTGAACGCGGCCGTTGTGTCGGCGGCGGCTAAGACGTTGTCGTAGGTTTCGGTGAACGCGGCCTTGAATTCGTTGATGGTGGTGAAACCACCAGCGCCGTCGTCCTCAAACACATACTCAACAAATGCCGATTGAACATCGGGCACAGCAGGGTCTGGATCAACAATCGTGAACGCTGTCTCAACCGTAAATCCATCAAAGAACGCGTCGACTCGGTCAGCCAGATTGCCCGCCGTCCACAGCAACTCACTGCCAAAAATCTGCTCGATCACGTCGCTTGAGCGGAAATAATCATTGAGCGTATCGCCGGAGGGTAATTCTACGCCATTGACCCGGATGAACTCGCGGGCGTTGATATCGAAGAACTCGGATCCGCCACCACCGGTCGTTCCGTAAGTGCGCACCCCGTCACGTAAATCCAGAACCGGTTCGCTATAATCGGCATCCGAAAAGATGGCATTCAGGTCCGCGCGGTAGTCTTCGACAACTTGCATGCCAGAGAGCCGAACACGTTCAAAAATGTCCTCAAGCTCACCAAAGCCGCTCCCTTCTTGGCCTTCGACCAGAGAAAACAAGTCCTCCGCGCCGTCTAGCCCTCCGATGAGTTCGGTACGCAGAAGCTTCAAAAGGCCGTCTTCATCCGCGTCAAATTGCTCTTCAAAGCTGCGGATCAGCGCAGACATGGTTTCAATTGTCGCAATATTATCAAGGGTGTCGGACACCGTGAAATCAAGGGTCGCGTCCAGCAGAATGCGCGGCTCTAAGAGCTCGAAATCCTTTTTAATCTTACCCAAGTCAATTTCCCCAACGGATTTGCAGCAAAAAAGCCACATCAACAAACAACCAAGTGTCGTTTTGGAGCCTATCCGCCAGCTTTGAGCTGACTTGCTTCCTCAACATCCCGTCACGTTAGGAGATTTTGTCTCAAATGCCTACGGTTTTGTGCCTTGGAACCAAAGCCTATTTAAGTGTGGTTGAGCGCTCTGAGCAAAATATCTCGCTCGACAATATCTACAAAATCTCACGCGCGCTTAAAGTTTCCGCTGCGGAACTCTTGGAATGCTCATCCCAATGATCCGCCGATAGCGGGGTGCAAAAGGTGGATTATAGGGTGGGTAGAACGCCAGGAAATCTGATTATCATATTGAAGTAAATAAACTTCTCATAAGAAAGTGGTGCCCAGAAGAGGACTCGAACCTCCACGTCCATACNNCTACCAATTCCGCCATCTGGGCAACAGATTACGTGAGGAGGGCTTTAAGTCTGTCTCGCGGACCTGTCAACGCGATTCAACGTTTGAATCGATTGTGGTGCAGTTGATTAGGTAATCTTCAACAAAAGAAGCTGCTGTAAAACGCTCATATGCGCCTTGTTTATCAAGGGGCACGCGGATAAACGCTTAAGGGAATACGTTTAGGATTAGGGAACGCTATCATGTCCAAACTTGTCACCATCTACGGCGGATCCGGTTTTGTAGGGCGATATATTGCGCGTCGTTTGGCTCAGGACGGTTGGCGCGTGCGGGTTGCGGTTCGTAATCCCAACGAGGCGATGTTTGTGAAGCCTTATGGCGCAGTGGGGCAGGTCGAGCCTGTTTTTTGCAATATTCGTGATGATGATTCTGTAGCGTCTGTGATGCATGGTGCGGATGCAGTCGTGAACTGTGCCGGTACGTTGCATGACTTTGGTAAGAATACGTTTGAAGCGGTGCAGGCAGAGGGCGCTGAACGCGTTGCGCGCATCGCTGCTTCGATGGGCGTTGGCACTATGGTGCAGATTTCTGCTATTGGCGCAGACGCCGATAGTGATAGCGAATATGCACGTACCAAAGCTGAAGGTGAGGCTGGCGTTTTGGCGCATATGCCCAACGCGATGATTATTCGCCCTTCGGTTATTTTTGGTGACGAGGATCGTTTCTTTAACCGTTTCGCAGGGATGTCCCGTTTCGGGCCCATTTTGCCGATTGTCGGGGCTAGGACTAAGTTCCAACCCGTTTATGTTGATGATGTTGCTGCCGCGGCAGTCATGGGTGTCGAGGGCAATGCACACGGCGTTTATGAGCTTGGCGGACCTGATGTGCACACGTTCCGTGAAATGATGCATGAGGTGCTTGCGGTTATTCGCCGCCGCCGTTTGGTGTTGAATATTCCGTTCTGGGTGGCGCGCATTATGGCGTTTGGCTTCAAGGTTGGACGCGTGTTGTCGTTGGGCTTTGTTCCAGGTCCGCTTACGGCGGATCAGGTGAAGTTGCTCGCGATTGATAATGTTGTGTCTGATGATGCACAGAATTTTGAAACATTGGGTCTGACGCCAACACCGATGGAAGCGATTTTGCCGGACTACCTGTGGCGGTTCCGCCCAAGTGGGCAGTACGATGCTATCAAGGAAAGCGCCAAAAATTTGAAGGTGTAGGTGCGTTTGCGAAGCCCCTGAATCAAATAGAGCGCTAGAACCTGAATTCTTAGGTATAAGAAATTCCGAGCAGAACGATGCCGAGGATGACGCGGTAGATCACGTAAGGCGTAAAGCTTACGGATTTCAGTAAGCGCATCATGAGCGACAATGCGGCGAGGGCGGCAAAGAAGGCGAGGGCCGCTGCGATTGCCCCGTCTTTTGCGGCTTGTGCATCTGCTGTGACAGCGACTTCAGCCCCCAACAGCACACCGGATGCAATTATTGTCGGGATCGACATAAGCATGGCCAGCTTAGCGCCGTCTTCCCGTTTGTATCCGAGGTGGCGAGCAGCGGTGATGGTGATGCCAGAGCGGGACGTTCCTGGGATCAATGAGATCGCCTGCCAAACACCCATCGTCAGCGCGTCGCGGATCGTCCAGTCGCGGGCGGTTTTCTCAGTTTTTCCCGTTTGATCGGCCCAGTACAACACGATTCCGAAAATCAGCATTGTCCAACCTATAACGGTCATGTTGCGCATCATGTCGTCTAACCCGCTGAGCTTTAGGATCAGGCCGAAAATTACCACGGGGATCGTTGCGAGGATGAGGCACCATGCAAGGAACGCGCCTTCAGTGTCGATCTTTCCACGCAACACGCGGGGTAGGCCAATGAGAGCGGCGCGCGCGTCTGACCAAAAATAGATGATAACTGCGAACAAGGTGCCAACGTGAACCGCGACGTCGATGACTTGGCCTTGGTCCGCCATGCCCGTCAGTTGCGGCAGCAAAATAAGATGCCCTGAGGAGGACACGGGAAGGAATTCGGTAATCCCCTGAATAAGCGCAGCGAGTACGAGCGTTAAGAGCGGCATGGTGTTCCCTGATTCGTTTGGGCCTTTCTAAATCATGGGAGTCGCGGGGGAAGAGGGTATATAGGTCCATATCGGACCTAAAATTTTGTGATGCATTGACAAACACCAGCAGCCAAGGGCAAATATTCGACAAATAGGTAAACTATACTGACTTTTATTATCCCGACGTGTGAAATAGAAGTGCGGTTCGAAATTCGATTTGGAGAATGTCCTGTGGCTGGTCAAAAGATGCTGAAGTTTGTGGATGTGGAACGGGATATGCCCGAGAAGCGTCCGCCGAATCTACGTAAAGAAGATTTCGGAGAGATTTACGCTGAGTACGCTACGGCGAAAGCGGCTGAGCAGGCGTCGCGCTGTTCGCAGTGTGGTGTTCCTTATTGCCAGTCCCATTGCCCGTTGCACAACAATATCCCTGATTGGCTGCGCATGACCGCTGAAGGTCGCCTTGAGGAAGCCTATGAGCTGTCCCAAGCAACCAACACGTTCCCAGAGATCTGTGGTCGCATTTGTCCGCAAGACCGCCTGTGCGAAGGCAACTGCGTCATTGAACAATCAGGCCACGGAACTGTCACGATCGGGTCCGTTGAGAAGTACATCACAGACACCGCATTTGAGAACGGTTGGGTCAAGCCGATCCGCCCGCATACGGAGCGCGTTGAGAGTGTTGGTATCATTGGTGCTGGCCCGGGTGGTTTGGCGGCGGC
>DQCL01000155.1:14976-15137 GCA_003533975.1 Octadecabacter sp.
TACGGCATCCCCGGTTTCAAGCTTGAGAAAGACATTGTCATGCAACGCATGGCGCAGCTGGAAGATGGCGGCGTTGAGTTCGTTTTGAACTGTGATGTGGGTGATGACCTGTCTTTTGACGCCATTCGTGGCAAGCACGAAGCGGTGCTTATTGCGACAGG
>DQCL01000354.1 GCA_003533975.1 Octadecabacter sp.
CAAGGTGAAGGACAATAAAATCGTGTTGCAGCGCGACTGGGGGACTGATCGCGAAAAGATCCAAGGCGCATTCAACATCGCCCGTGATCTGGCAGGCAAGGTGAAGGCGGCGAAGGTAAAAACCTAAGCTTTTGTCTTTGTCACACAAATATCCCGGGGGAGGCGCGCAGCGCTGGGGGCAGCGCCCCACGTTCTGGCGCACCATCGGTGCGCCCCCGCCCGCCGCAGGCGTATTTCCTTAATCGCTGTCGCGCCGGATCATTGTCGTCAACCAAAGCGCCAGACATGCACATATCAGCACGCCAATGACGAGAGGCAGTGCTGTTCCATTAAAGCTAAGGCCAATCGGGATCGCAACGATCACCGATCCGACGGTTGCGGTGGCCGTGATGATAGAGGCGGCAGAGCCGGCGATGTGGCCCATCGGTTCAAGTGCGAGGGCGTTTAGGTTGCCCAAAGTCAGGCCGGCTTGAAAGAACACCGACACATTCCACAATGCGAAGAACAGCAATTCGATATGGTTTGAAAGACCGAGGGACATCACGGTAAGCATCGCAAGCGAGATCATAATTTGCGCGATAAACATTGCCTTGATGATTGGGCGCATTCCCAAACGGCCGACCAAACGCGCATTCACCAACGATGCAGACGACGCGAGAATGGCGATGCCTCCGAACCAATAGTGGAACGTTTCTCCCTGTCCGTATGTCAGATCAAACACCTGCTGGGTGGTGCTCAGCAAAGAAAACAGCATCGCCATGCTGAGGGTCTGCACGAACGTCGCGAGGCGCACCGTCGGGTGTGAAAACACTTCGACAGCGGCGGATATCAGGTTCGCAATACTGAGGGGCCGGCGGCGGTCCGGATCAAGAGTTTCAGGTTGGCGCAGCATCATCCAAAGCGTCATGAGGCTCATGAAAATGGCGAACGCCAAGAACAAGACACGCCAGTTGGACAACGCAATGATGCCTGCACCCAGGGTTGGTGCGAGAGCGGGAACGAGGGAGAATACCAGCATCACAAAGGACATGATGCGTGCCATTTCCCGCCCAGAGTAAAGATCGCGTACCATCGCGACGGCCGTCACGCGTGGCGCCGCCGCCCCAAGCCCCATGAGCAGGCGCGCCGCAAGCATGGTTTCAAGGGATGATGTGAAGTAGCCTATGATCGTGGCGCCAACATATAACACCGCCCCCCAAACGATGACGTTTTTGCGCCCGAAACGGTCAGCGAGCGGGCCGGTGAAGACCGTCCCAATTCCCATCCCGAGGACAAAGCTGGTGATGATCAGCTGGGCACGGTTGAGGTTATCAGGCGACAAATCCTCGCCGATATCGGGTAGGGCGGGCAACATGGCATCAATGGAAAACGCAACACTGGCTGTGAGCATGGCGATGAGAGCGACGAATTCGACTTGGCCGAGGGCCTTGGTTGGCGCGGTCCTTCGCGTTCTGGGGGCGATGGTCACGCGTCGGGACCCTTTTCGAGCGCGGCATCAGCGCGTTTCTCAGCCTCAGCGGCGCGGTGGCGGGCTTTGGTGATGGCTTCGCGGGCTTTGATGCGATTTTTCAATGTGAATGTTCCGAGGTGCTGAATAACAGCCGCCACAACAATGAGGCCAAAGAATATGAGGACCGTCGTGCCGATTTTGCCGACCGCTGTGACCGGTACCAGCGATCCGTAGCCTACGGTAGAAAGCGTCACGACGGTAAAGAAATAGGAGTCGAGCCAGCTCCAGCCTTCGACGAAGTGAAAGAAAACCGTGCCGCTGGCGACGATCATAACGAGCGTCCCAAACAGGTATAGAATGATTTCGCGGCTCATTCGGTGGCCTCGATTTGCTCCATGATTTCGCCCATCACCTTGAGCCACATTTCTGTTGGTTGGGCACCTGGTACGGCGTGCTGGTTGGCGATGATGAATGTCGGAACAGACGTGATGCCCATCTCGCGTGAGTGCGCATCGCGTTTTTGCATGTCCTCAAGGTCCGCGTCAGAGGCGAGGAGCTTGGCGACAACGCCCGCATCCATTTCACAGCTGTCCGCAATATCCGCAAGGACCTCAGTATCGCCAATATCACGCGCGTCGCGAAAGTAGGCTTCAAACAAGCGCTGAACGACGAAGGACTGACGTTGCTCGATTCCAGCCCAATGAATGAGGCGGTGGGCATTCATGGTGTTGGGCGTGCGTTTCATGCCCTCAAAGTCGATCTTCAGGCCCGCAGCTTCGGCCGCTTGGACAACCGGCGCGTAAGCCTGAACAGCGGCTTCTTTGCCGCCAAACTTGCCTTCAAGATAGTCGCGGCGGTCCATGCCATCCGCGGGCATCGTCGGGTTCAATTGGAACGGGTGCCATTCAATCGTAAAGGGATGGTCAGGGATCTGTTCCAACGCGCGATCCAGATTGGTTTTGCCGATGTAGCACCACGGGCAAATCGGGTCGGACATAATATCAAGTTTGACCATTTTCGGCCTCCCATTGCGACCTGAGCGCACGGCGCAGGAGTTTGTTGTTGGCACCACGCGGCAGGGCGTCCTTGCGTATAAAAAGGCGCGGGGCTTTGTAGCGGGCGAGGTGTTTGGCGCAGTGTGCGGCCAGTTCGTCTTTCTCTATCACATCCGCGCTGGTGTAAAAGGCGGCAACGACGGTGACATCTGCTTTGATGGGAAGCACGACAGCGGCGGCTTCTTGCACATCAGGGTGCAGAGCGAGGGCGGTTTCGACCTCAATCGGGGAGACACGATAACCACCTGCGTTCATCATATCATCCACGCGACCTTCATAGCGGATCGCACCAGAGGGGAGGCGTTGGCCGATGTCGCCCGTCAGAAACCACGCGCCATTAAAGCGGTTTGCGGTTTCCTCGGGCGCATTGAAATAGCGGAGCATCAGGCCGGGGTCGGATTTGTGCACGGCGATCTGGCCGTGATCCGCGTGTGATCCATCCTGCGAGAGCAATGCGATACGTCGACCGGTTTGGGGTTGCCCCAGCGATCCGGCGTCAGGGGGGGTGGTTGGACTGCCCGAGATGAAGGTAGAGCATTCCGACATGCCGTAGGCTTCAAAGATTGGCGTTCCGGTGGCGCTTGTCCAAGCATCGCGCGTGGTGTCGGGGAGCTTTTCACCGGCAGATAAGCCGTGCCGTAATGTAGGGATTGGCGTGATGTCTGACTTTAGGAGTTGGCGGTAAACCCCTGGTGCTGCGGCGAAAATTGTCGCTTTGTGCGTCTGCATGAGCGACGGAATTTCGTGTGCGGGTGTGCCTGCCTCTGGGATCAGGGCCGTTGCACCCAAGGTCCAAGGATCCATCAGGCCTGTGCCGAGTGTATAGGCCCAGTTGAAGGCACCAGCGTGTAGCATGCGGTCTTGCGTTTTTAGTCCGCACCAACCGTCATGCATCATCCGACGTGCCCAGATTGCGCGGTGCGCGTGGACCACGCCGCGTGGCGTGCCAGAGGTGCCTGAGGTGTAGATGATATAGGCGGCGCGGTTGGGATCACCTGTCACGTATTGCGCCGGGGGCAGTGTATAAAATCCTTCAAAGGTCGCGGTGTCGATCACGGGGGCGGCGTGGTCGGGCAGGGTGATGCCATCCTCTGCAATGATCGCCTTTGGGGACAGGCCCGCCGCCATCGCTGTTATCTCGGCCACGGTGAGCTGGGACGAGGTCGGAACAGGGATCAAACCCACCGCGATGCAAGCGAGAAAGGCGATTGGGAAGTCTGGTGTGTTGCCGAGGCGAAGCAAGATGCGGTCGCCTACCGTTAATCCAGTTTGTAACAACCCCGTTGCAGCGCCACGAATTGCGGATTCGATTTGCGCGTAGGTCCAGTTTTGGGTGGTTTCACGCCCAAGGATTGCGAGCGCAGTTTTATTGGGATCATCACCAGCACGCGCCAAGATATGCGCGGCCATATTGAAGGATGAGGGAATGGGATCATGGGTCATGCCCAAGCGGTAGCGCAGACGCAGGGGCAGGTGCAAGGTTTGTGAAGTTTGGCCTATTCTTCGTGCGCAAATAACAAACGGATCATCGGGAGCGCAATTGCGAGGCCAATAACCTGCGCCACGATAAAGGCCAGTACATGCGCCGGATTGATCCCTGCGAAAGTGTCCGTAAAGGCGCGCGCGATCGTGACGGCGGGGTTGGCAAAGCTGGTGGAGGAGGTGAACCAATACGCCCCAGTAATATAGATCGCCACGAGGGTCGGAACCGTGTCAGGACGGCTGCGTAGCCCGCCGAAGATGACCAACAACAACCCGAACGTCGCAAAGATTTCGGATGTCCATTGGTTCACACCTGTCCGCGCCGTGCTGGACGCCTGAATGAGCGGCAGATCAAACATGATGTGGCACAGCCAAACACCAGCAATACCGCCGATGATCTGCACGGGGATGTAGCTGGCAACGAGGCGCCAAGGGTGTTCACCTTTCAGCGCAAACGCCAAGGTCACGATGGGGTTGAAATGCGCACCGGAAATGGGGCCAAGGATCGTGATGATGAAATACAGCGTGCAGCCCGTGGCGATGGCATTGGCCAATAGTGCAAGGGCGATATCGTCCGTCAGGGACTGCGCCATGATACCGGACCCGACAACGCCGATAAGAAGCAATGCGGTTCCGAGGCCTTCAGCGACGAGTTTTTGGGTGTTCATACGTCAGCAATCTTGTTCAATGCGATTTGTAGCTCTGCTCGATCCATATCTTCAATCGGCAAGGCCATCAATGCTGCGGCTTTCGCGGACAATGCGGTGTAGGCTGTGTCGAACGCCTCCGCCCAGTCGGGCTCTGCGGCGGCGGCAGGATCGGGGATGCCCCAATGGGCCTGAACGGGCGGGTTATCGCCCGTGCGTGGCCACAGCGGGCAGGTTTCAGCGGCCGCGCTATCACAAACCGTAATCACGATATCCATCTGCGGCGCGTCTGGGCCTGCAAAATCATCCCAGCTTTGGGAGGACAGGCCGTCGGTTGGATAGCCTTTGTCGGCCAGTAGCGTCAGCGATTGCGGGTGCACTTTGCCAGATGGCGTCGAGCCCGCAGAATAGCCCGCAAACCGGCCCTTGCTATCGCGATTGAGAATGGATTCCAAAAGAATCGAGCGGGCCGAGTTTCCGGTGCAGAGGACAAGTATGTTCATGGGGCTTCGTTAGTTGGGAAATGTTACAGAGGTGTGACAGGGCATCTTTGGTGGAAGACTACGATGTGTTGTCTTGCCTTCAGGTCTGCCAATCTGAAGGTGAATACTGGCCCCAATTGGAGCCAGCATGGTTATCGAATTGGGTGTTTGATGTTGCTACCCTTCGTCATACCACCAAACGTCTGGCTGCCAACCGGGCCAATCGCCGAAGATCGGCATTGTGTCGGGGTAGTGCAGGTTTTTGTCATGGGCGATGCGGCTGATGTTCCATTGATAGATCGGGATCACGTAGCGGCCAGCGGTCAGCAGGCGATCGAGGCCTTGGGTTGCCGCCAAAAAGTCGTCTTGGCTTGGGGACGTCAGCAGATGGTCGATCATCGCATCAATCGCTTCGGG
>DQCL01000004.1:0-780 GCA_003533975.1 Octadecabacter sp.
AGCGCGTCTTCCGCTTCGCGAAGCTCTGTAATGCCAGCGGTTGGCATAATGATACGCCGCGCGTCTTCGGGGGCTTTCGCATAGGCCTGCATATGCTCAACAACACCGCGCATGGGTTTCACAATGAAACGGCGCACCGCGAGGAAAAGTAGGCTGGCGGTGATAACCGAAATGACGGCAGACAGGATCAGAATGTTTATGCCGTATTCAATGAGGGCCGCGCGCAGTGGCTTGGTTGGAAGCGTGATTTCGATGAGCAACCCACCATCCTGTACCGGATTACCAATCACACGAATAACGCGTTCCTCGGCATCTCCAAGCCGCATCATCGTGTCCTTGATCAGCATCCATGCTGGCGGGTCCCGCATATCGAAGGTCTTATGGATCGGCGTTGGGATGGGTGACGACAGGATCAACTGGCGTACTTCGTCGCGACGTAGCACCACGTTATAGACGCCTGCGTTCTCTAGCAGCTCCGCCTCAAGCTCCGGCGAAATCATGTCCTCCGCAAGAAGCGTAAGGGACGCAATTTGCGCGCGTTCTAAATGATTAAGAAAATAGTCTTCGCGAAAGCGCGCCACGGACGGCACAAAGATCAACAGTTCTGCAATCAACACGAACACAGTCGTGAGAATCAAGAAGCGCCCTGAAAGGGAGTTGAGCATTATGCCGTCCGTTCTGTTACCTAGGCCGCTTTATGGCAGCCAGCGTTGCACAAAGCCAACGATCGCTTTGACCTTGCTGGAATCAAATAGCCTTGGGGTAAAATAGGCCCCCGCA
>DQCL01000004.1:881-1969 GCA_003533975.1 Octadecabacter sp.
GCAATTTGCGACATTTTCATTTTATTTGCGATGGCCATCGCCCACATGCCGATCAATTCGCCCGCCATAGCGCCGGCGATAGACGCGCCAACAGGTTTTCCCTTAACGATCATCACTTTTATCAGACCGGTTGTTTTGCCTTCCGCAATGGCGCGGTCATTTTCGTGATACGGGAACCGCACAACCTCAAGACGCGCACCGAATGTTTCCTTAGCTTGCGCTTCGGTCAGACCGACCTGCGCCAGTTCTGGATCGGTGTAGGTCGCCCATGGAATGTGATCGGTGCGTTGTTTAGACGGCAGCCCGAACAACATTGATTTGATCACGACCCCTGCATGATACCCCGCAACATGGGTGAATTGCAGTCCACCAGCGGCATCGCCAACGGCATACACCTTCTTATTGGACACAGAACGCAGGTTCGCGCCAACCTCAACACCGCCACGTCCCCATTTGACGTTGGCCTTATCCAGATCAAGCTTTTCGACGTTCACCTTGCGACCCACGGCCATCAACAGATGTGAACCCGTGAAATCGCCCTTGGGTGTATGAACAGTCACTTTACCCTTTGCGCCGCTGATCTTGGTCGCCTGCGCTTCTTCGATAATCTCAACGCCCTCAGCGCGAAGCTTGTCGAGCACGACAGCCGCCATTTCAGGGTCGTCCTTGCCCATCGCCTTAGCGCCTTCAATCACCGTCACTTTAGACCCAAGCCGCAAATGCGCTTGCGCCATTTCCATACCGATAGGCCCACCGCCGACGACGATCAGATGATCGGGGCGCTCACGCAGCTCAAAGATATTCTCGTTGGTGTAGACATCGACGTCTTCCAGGCCAGGAATTGGCGGCACAAATGGGCCGGACCCTGTCGCAACGATGAAACGGCGGGCCTCAATGATCGTATCGCCAGCCTGCACTTCAGTCGGGCTAATGAACGCACCAAATTCGCGAATGACGTTGACACCGAACCCTTCAAACCGCTCTTGGCTATCAACGGGCTCAATCGTTTCGATGACTTTGCGCACATGGTCTTTGGCCGCCGCATAATCAACTTTTGGCTTCACAGCCGATACGCCCAAATCGCCGGT
>DQCL01000004.1:1999-3730 GCA_003533975.1 Octadecabacter sp.
ACACAACCATAGTTCAGGCAGTCGCCCCCCATTTTGTGCCCCTCAAGCAGAACCACAGAGGCCCCCATTTGCGACGCGCCAGCAGCAATAGACAGACCGCCAGAACCGGCCCCGATGATACAAACGTCAGTTTTGATACGGTTCATGATTACAGACCCTTCTTGCCGCGCACGGCCTTTATAAGAATAGGAAGAACAGCCAGCACACACAGACCAATGATTGGCAAAAGAATGTGGGGCTCAAAGATAATACCGAGGTTGGGAGTTTCGCCCTTGGCAAAAACCTCACCCAGCCCAGCGCCCACAGATGTGTAGACGATCGACCCCGGAATGATGCCGATGAACGTTGAGATTACAAAACGACGTAATGGAACCTCAAGGAAGGATGGGATCAAGTTCGCAAGGAAGAAAGGAACAGCAGGCACAAGGCGGATCAGGAACAACATTGACCATTGGTTTTCATCAATACCGTCTTTGATCTTTTTGACGATACCGTCTGACCCTTCAAGTTTCGCGCCCAGTTGTTTGCCGAACCCCCACCGCGCCGCCAAAAAGATCGCCGTTGCGCCGATTGTGGCCCCCGTAACGTTGAATAGGAAACCGGGGAAGGTTGAAAACAGGAAACCACCAGACAGCGTCAGGATCAGCGCACCAGGAAGGCTGAACGCCACGGTCACAGTATAAATAGCAATGAACACCAGCACGGTCAGGGCGTAATTGGCATCCCGAAACGCGATTAACGCTTCCCGATTTTCGGCAAGTGCGTCGAACGTCAGGTAATCACGCAAGAAATAGGCGCCCAGAACAGCAACCACACCGATTACAATAATCGGAAGGCGTTTCATAAGAGTACTTGGCGCGGCGGTCTCGGGCATATCGGTCACGTCTCTGATCCTTAGGGTGTCTCGTTGCACCTTAGATGGACGAGCGGATTGAATTCCGGTAGCCCAAGCACAGCCGCATCACGCTCCATTGATGGCAAAAGCCGATTTCGTGTGATTTTGTTGCAGATGTCGTGAAGACTGTAACATTTCAAACGCATGATTCCGGCATTGTTGCAGAAATTCGGGCCGGATCGCGTTGACACACGCCCAGACCCCTCCTATTAGCTGGGCTTCGAGATTAAACGGGGTTCGAATCCTTTTACGGGTTTGCCCATAGACCGGAGAGACGCAATGAAGCGTACATTTCAGCCTTCCAACCGCGTTCGCAAGAACCGCCACGGTTTCCGCGCACGTATGGCCACCAAAGCTGGCCGTAAGATCCTGAACGCACGTCGTGCGAAGGGTCGCGCAGAACTCAGCGCATAATCGCGTACGAAGTCTATGACTTCGGGTGATGAAAAAATTGAAGCCGCCACAGGAAAGCCTGCGGCGGTTTTTGCTCGTTTAACTATTATGAAAACGCGGGCTGACTTTGTGGCGGCATCCAAAGCCCGCTACCAAACCGCCCCAAGCCTGACCGTTCAGATGCGCAATCGCGACGACGATGATCCCGCGGTGCGTGTCGGCTTCACCTGTTCTAAAAAAGTCGGCAACGCCGTCGCCCGCAACCGCGGTAAGCGTCGCTTGCGCGAAATCGCGCGGCTAGACCTGCCCGCCTTGGCAAAAACCGGCCACGACTACGTTCTGATCGGCAAAAAAGAAATCACCGCAACGCGCGAGTTCGACGCCATGCGCGCCGACTTCGCCAAAGCGCTTGGGAAACTCTCATGACCCCCCTCGCCTTTGTG
>DQCL01000166.1 GCA_003533975.1 Octadecabacter sp.
CATATGCACGGGTTTCAGTCGTAAGGTCGTCAGCGGTGACGGCAGCATCAATCGTGATGTCGCCGCGCATAAAGGCCTGACGATATGCGGCTTCTAGTGTCGTAGTTGAGGAGGAGATGTAAGGGGTGAGGGTCAGATCGCGGTGATCACCAAGTCGGATAAAGTACGGCAGCTTAATGCCGGTTCCCAGATTGTTGGACGATGAAACAGTGGGGGTTAGCAAGCCCGTCGCACGTGCAAGAGTTGGGTCGGGCAGGCGCATACGTGGCAGCCAGAAAATAGGGACGCCGCCAACACGGACTGTTGCATCATCAAAGTAAAGCTGGCGTTCGTCTTGATCGTGGATCACGCGGCGGGCGCGAATTTCCCAAAGCGGAGCCTTGCCTGTTTCACAAACTTGGCAGGAGGTCGCAGCGACCTGATAAAGCTGGGTGTAGCGCCCTTCGACACGATCAATTTGCGACGCTGCCATTTGCAACTGTTCGTTCAGCACCAATCGCGCACCACGCAGGATGCCGTTCCTAAGCTGCGGATCGAGGGAGGCGCTGTCGGCGGTGAAGATTATCCCGTCTGCCCCCGTCACAAACAGTGGACCTTGGATGGTTAGCCTGTCTGTGGCTTGGTCAAATGTAATGCGCTGCGCTGAAAGACGTGTCCCATCGAAGAATACGTCAACGTTGCCTTGCGCAATGAGCTGTTGGCCACCTGCGGGAACGAAAACGCTGTCTGCAACAAGTGTTGCGGCACCCTGAGCGGACGCCAATATGGGCAAGAGCGTGAGGAGTAATGTGAGTAAAAAGCGCATCAGCCGTCCTCGAGGTGCAACAAAAAGCCAAGGGAGGCTGCGATGGCCGCGATTGGCGGGGCCCATGCCGCGAGCACCGCGGGAATCTGCCCATTCTCACCCAAGATTTGCGCGAAATTGCGGAGAAAGAAAAGCGCGAAACAGATCAGGATCGCAGCAAGGACCATGACACCAGTTCGACCGCCGCGTTGGTGGCGCATCGTGAAGCACGCGCCAATCAAAACCATTGAGATCAAGAACGCGGGCAGTGCCAGTTCCATCTGCAGCCAGACTTGGTGACGTGTTGCCGAAAACCCCGCAACCTCTAGTCGGGAGATGAATGCGGGAAGGTCCCATATTGGGATAGAAGAGGGGACGCCAAAGCTGTCGCGGATCTGATCCGCGGTGAGGGTGGATGGGATGCGCAGTGTTGCGTGTGTTGTTGCCCATTGTTCTGCAACGCGGTCATCGCCCAATGGCCAAGCCTTTGCATCCGTCAATTCCCACGCACCGGTCGATAGCACCGCAGAAGCGGCTTCGATCCGTCGCGTAGGGCCGGTTTCGGGAATGAAGGTTAAGAATGTAACGTTTTGTAGTTCGGTGCCATCAAGGTTTGTTCCCGCAGCGCGGATAACGGTTTGGGTGGTGTCATTCCCTTGGCGCAACCAAAGCCCGTTTTCGGAAATAGACAGGATTGACGACTCACCAGAGCGCAGGGCGGTTTCACGGGCTTCAAATTCCTTGGAGGTCGCCGCAACAAGGGGATTAAACACGCCAATTGTAATTGCCCCGATGATGAGCGTTACAAAAAGCGGTGCAAGGAGTGCGCGCAGGGCGGATCGACCGGCGGCGCGGGTTACAACCAATTCAGAGGACCGTGATAATCCTAGGAACATCGCGAGGGTCGCCAGTGCGGTGATCAGCGGCAAGATGCCGTAAATCCCGCTTGGAAGGTTAAGCAGGCTCAACTGTAGTAATTGCCAGAAACCTGCGGTTTCGCCGAAACGTCTGAGTTGTTCGACCAGAACAATCAAGATCATCAAAATGAAGAACGAGCTGAACGTGGCGGCGAACGTCCACGCAAAACGGCGGGCAAAATAGCAGTGTAGGATCATGCGACGCCCCCATCCGGCACCGCTTTGGGGCGGCGTTTAAAGAAATAAGGGCGCGTCGCGATGTAAAGCAACATCACGGATATGACAGTGCCGCCAATACTCGCGAGGTAAACGAAGGGCCAAAGCGCTTCCCCCCCGCGGGCAATGCTGGTGCCAGAGCTTTCGAGTACCTTCAACACAATCACGAGCCCAACCGCGAGAACGATATATCGCCAAAGACCAAAACGGCTGAACCCGCCGACAACCAGCGCTGAAAACCCAAGAAGACCCGCGACAAAGCCTAATGCGGCTTGTGCAATGCGATCGTGACCAACGAGCTTTAGGCGCAGCGCCGTTTGGTTGGACGTCTCCATGATTTCGGGGGTCGGGTTAAGCAACGCCCATGTCGACAAGCCGTTCACAGAGGTCGATCCCGTTGTAACCTCACCGATCAATCCGCCGACATCATAGGCGAAGTCTTCGAATTCAGTGGTAAGCAAGCGGTCGGTTTCAAAGTTTAGCGTCTGCGTCAGGCCGTCAACCATCACCAACTGCGGCCCGTTATCTGTGCGCACGAGGTATGCGCGGGCGGCTGTGTAGGTCGTGCTTTGGGTTGCTGAGGAGGATTCTGAAATGAAAACATCCAGCATCTCGCCGTTCGGGGACACCTCGCCAATGTAGAACGTTACGTCCGGAGAAGGGGTCAGAAATTCACCGGGGGTGAGGAGGCGCGCTGTCATATTTTGAGAGATTTCGGCCTGACGCAGGATCAAACGTTCTGTGGAGAGCGGCACAAGCACATGCGTAAGGATAGACATGATGAGTGCAACGATCAGGCCGAAGTAAACAACGGGCCGCGCGAGGCGAAAGGGGGAGTATCCTGTTGCCTGAACGACCGTAAGCTCTGATTCTGAGGACATACGGTTGGTGACATATACCGCCGCAACAAATGCAGAGATCGGTAAAACCATGCGAATGATGCTGGGGAGGGACAGGGATGTGAGTTCAAGAAACACCCATGCGGACTGGCCATCTGCAATAAGCTGGTCAAACAGGCTTACAGCGCGGTTGATCCAATAGATCAGCACAAGGATGAGCGAAAAGAACCCAAACAATACAAGGCAGTGCGACAGCATATAGCGGTCAAATCTCCCCACAGCTTGTGCCCCCCTTAATTGACATGCCAACAATGGCAACTTGCTACCCCATTTGACGAGCGGACCCAAGTGCTGTCTGGCCTTTGGTGAAGGCGCAAGCTACCAATTGCCTAAAGCAGAAATCCACAACCCAACAGGTGTTCCATGACTGACCTTCCCAAGCTGCACATTTCCGAAACAAACTTGACCGAATTGGCGACCCGTGAAGGGGTGATTGCTATCTTCGTGACGCCCGACAATGCGTTGGATCAGAGCGCACGCAAGGTGAACGGATTGACGAAAAAGGGGATCATGCGGGCGGTGGATAATCCGCAATTTGCCAAGGCCAAAGTGGGTGAGGCTGTTGATTTGTCTTATCCAATCGGTCTGGCTGCACGCAAAGTGATTGTCGTGAAGCTGCCACGCCGCCCGTCGGTTGAGGAAGCGCGTAAGGCTGGTGCGTCTATCGCAAAGGCACGCGGTGACGGTGATGTGCTCATCATGGGGGGCAATATCGGGCGCATGGAACAGGTCGCGCTAGGCTGTGCGCTGCGTGGGTATACGTTCACGCCGCATAAAACAGGTGATCAGGTTGCGCTGGGCAACATTGAGCTGATGGTAAACGCGCCTGACACTGTGCAAGCGGCGTCCGATGCTGAAATGGCCGTGGCGGAAGGCGTCGTTTTCACACGTGATTTGACGAACGAGCCAGCAAACGTGCTGACCACAACGGAATTCGCAGATCGCTTGGTTGAGCTTGAAAAGCTCGGCATGAAGGTTGAGGTCTTGGAAGAAGACGCGCTTGAAAAGCTTGGTATGGGATCGTTGCTCAGTGTTGGGCACGGGTCTGCCAGCCCGTCCAAGGTTGTTGTGATGCAATGGAACGGCGGCGGCGACGAAGCGCCATTCGCGCTGGTGGGGAAGGGCGTTGTGTTTGACACAGGCGGTATTTCCCTGAAGCCAGCGGCGGGCATGGAAGACATGACAATGGATATGGGCGGCGCTGGCGTTGTGTCTGGCGTGATGAAAACGCTGGCCCTGCGTAAAGCCAAAGCCAATGTCGTTGGGCTTGTCGGGTTGGTTGAAAACATGCCGTCTGATCGCGCAACGCGCCCCGGTGATGTCGTGAAATCCATGAAGGGCGACACAATCGAGGTCATCAACACGGACGCCGAAGGGCGTTTGGTTTTGGCCGATGTGATCTGGTACGCGCAAGAACGGTTTGAGCCAACGGGCGTCATCAATCTCGCCACGTTGACGGGAGCTGTTATTATCGCGCTTGGACATGAGAATGCGGGTGTGTTCTCCAATCACGATGAGTTCACCAAAGGGTTTATGAAGGCCGCTTATGCCGAGGGCGAGGGCGCATGGCGGTTGCCAATGTCGGCTGCTTATGACGCCAAGTTGAAGTCGCGGATTGCTGACATGAAGAACGTTGGCGGGCGCGACGCGGGGTCGATCACGGCTGCGCAATTCATTCGTCGTTTCGTCAAAGAGGACATGCCGTGGATCCATTTGGACATTGCGGGCATGGCATCGGTGAAGGCGGAAACAGCGCTGGCACCCGCGGGGGCAACGGGTTGGGGTGTAATGGCGATTAACCGTTTCATCGCAAACGCTTACGAGGTGGAGTAAAGGTACGTGGGAGCGGCCTATTTCTACCACCTGACAAGTGCATCCTTGGAGCAGACGTTGCCTATGCTGCTTGAAAAATCTCGCGGTGCGGGATGGGCGGTGGAGGTGCGCGGCGTTGATCGGGGCGCGATGGAACGCCTTGATCACGTGCTTTGGGGCGGACCTCCAGATGCGTTTTTGGCGCATGGGCTGACGGGGGGTGAGCACGATGCGGACCAGCCGATACTGCTGACCTCGGGTGAGGACGCGGTGAACAAGGCGAGCTGCCTGATGTCTGTGCATGGCGCGGACATCAGCGCAGATGAGGTGAACGCAGCAGAGCGGGTTTGTGTGCTGTTTGACGGCCATGATGGAGACGCGTTGGCCAAGGCGCGGACCCAATGGAAAGCCCTAACGGATGCGGGCTGTTCTGCACAATATTGGTCGCAGGATTCCGGTCGTTGGGAAAAGAAAGCCGAGAAATAGACGAAGCGCGGCGCTAGCGGTTCAGGATCAATACATCGCGGCGAATTTCGATGCTTTCAAAGCGGCTGAGGTAGGACATGCCCAGCAGCGAGCCTTCCATGTCACCGGAATTCACGCTGGCCCGCACGCGGGTGTCGCGCATGTCACCAAGGTCAACTGTGTCGAGACGAACGGGGGCTGTTGCGACCTCTCCGTTGGCGGTGAAGGCGGTCCCGATGTAGGCGAGGTTGTCGGGATCAAGGCCCACGCGTTCGGCGTCCTGTTGGGTTAACACCACTTGGCTGGCGCCTGTGTCGACCAAAAAATCAATGGGGACATCGTTGATCCGCAGCGTGAGCCTGAAATGATTGTCAGCCCCTTTGGGAACTTCAATACGGCTGTCGATGAAGGTCGGATCGCGTTGGACGAAGGTACTGGAAAGGGAATCCAGTTGACCGGAGAATGCGAACAAACCACCGAAAATTGCGACCCAGATCAAAGCATTACGGAGTTGTGGGCCGCTTCTGAGGGCCGAACCAAGTAACGACAGGCCAAGAACGCCAAGGAAAGCGAGTGTGAAAAGTTGCCCTGCGTCTAGCCCGAACATCCGCGCCTAACTGCCCACACCGAAGGAGCTGAGTCCGTCGAGAACGAATTGCACCGAAAGCGCGGCGAGGAGCATCCCCAACAGTCGTGTCACAACAGTAATCCCTGTCTTACCAAGCAAGCGTTCTATCGTGCTAGAGCCAAGGAATAGTATGAAAACGATGGCGAGGACGGCGAGAAGAACACCCATGACGGCGAAAAATCCAACGGTGCCATCGGTTTGCCCGACGAGAAGGATGATTGTCGCAATCGCCCCTGGGCCTGCGATGAGAGGAATGGCGAGGGGGAAAACGGACGGGTCATCGTCGTGGTTTTCGCCTTCTTCTTCCGCCGTGTCTTCGCGGCGTTTCTGGCGGCGTTCGAACAACATATCGAGCGCCGTGATGAACAGCAGGATACCACCAGCGATACGAAAAGCAGGCATAGAGATGCCAGCAAACGTTAAAATGCCGGTCCCGAAAACCGCGAACAGCAGCAGGATGCCAATTGAGACAGTGCAAGATCGGACCGCAATGGCGCGGCGTTTTTGCTGTGACATGCCGGCGGTGAGGGCGACAAAGAGGGGCGCGAGGCCGATGGGGTCAATGACCACAAAGAGCGCAACGAAGGCCGTGATGAGAAAATTGGGATCCATGCTGACGATCCTTTACGGGCACAGCACCAGACGCAAGTGTCAGACGCTCTGCGGTGGATATTTTTGAAACAAAAGCAGGGTTAAGATTTCTCAGCGGCGTCGAGTTTTTCCAGTGCCATCATCCAGAGGCCCTCGGCCTTTTTGAGGGCGTCGCGGACTTCGGCGTATTTGCGGTTCCATGTTTCCAGCTCACCTTTGCGGGCGTCTTCATAGAGCACGGGATCGGCTAGTTTCTTGGACAACTTGTCGGCCATGTCGTTGATTTTGTTGACGCGTTCTTCGCATTTACGCACGTCGGCCTTCATTGCGAGCAGTTGATCGCGTGAGGCTTTGGGCTTGGCCGGTTTCTTGGCTTTCTCTTTGTCGGCCTTGCGGGTGTCCGGCGTCAGCAGCATTTTGCGGTAGGCTTCGAGGTCGTCGTCATAGGTGGTGACGCGGCCGTCTTTGACCAGCCACAGACGATCGGCAACCATCGACAGAAGGTGCATATCGTGGCTGACGAGGATCACAGCGCCCGTATACGCGGTGAGAGCTTCGACGAGTGCTTCGCGCGATTCGATGTCGAGGTGGTTGGTCGGTTCATCGAGGATGAGCAGGTGCGGCGCGTCGAGTGTTGCAAGGAGCAACGACAGGCGGGCCTTTTGGCCGCCGGACAAACGCCCGACTTCGGTTTCGGCTTGATCTGCGCCAAGGCCAAAACCGGCAAGGCGTGCCCGCAGTTTCGCACCGCCTTCTTTGCCGCGTTCACGGAACAGGTGATCAAGCGGAGTTTCGTCGACGTAGAGTTCATCGACTTGGTGTTGGGCGAAAAACCCGATGCGCAGCTTGTTGGAGGACGCGAATTTACCGCCCATCTTTTCAAGGCGTCCTGACAGCAACTTGGAAAGCGTCGATTTACCTTCACCGTTGCGACCCAGCAGCGCGATGCGGTCATCTTGGTCGATGCGCAGGTCGAGCTTGTCGAGCACGATTGTCTCTCCGTAGCCTACGGATACGCCTTCGGTCGCGATGATGGGGGGGGAGAGTTCTTCGGGCTTGGGGAAGGTGAATACGGTGCGTGCTGCGTCTTCTGGAGCGCGAATTGTTTCCATCTTTTCAAGAGCTTTGACGCGGGATTGCGCTTGTTTGGCCTTGGATGCCTTGGCTTTAAAGCGATCCACAAAGGCCTGCAGGTGGGCGCGTTTGGCGTCTTGTTTCTTGGCGGCAGCGGAAAGCAGCGCACGTTTTTCGGCACGCTGTTTCACGAACATGTCGTAGTTGCCGGTGTAGTAGATCAGGCCCTTGTCTTCGAGGTGCAGGATGCCGCCAACGGAGCGGTTCAGCAGCTCGCGGTCGTGGGACACGATCAGTACTGTATGCGGATATTTGACGAGATACGCCTCAAGCCAAAGCGCGCCTTCAAGGTCAAGATAGTTGGTCGGTTCATCGAGCAGCAGCAGGTCAGGTTCTGAGAACAGAACGGCAGCAAGGGCGACGCGCATACGCCAACCACCCGAGAAAGCAGAACAGGGCTGAAGCTGTTCGGAGGCCGTAAACCCAAGGCCTTTGAGGATGGACGACGCGCGGGCTTCGGCGGACCATGCATCAATATCGGTGAGGCGGTTTTGG
>DQCL01000055.1 GCA_003533975.1 Octadecabacter sp.
CTTGTCGGACAAAGCAAACGCTTTGCGCATCTGCTTTTCGCCAGCCTTGGCAACAGCCTTAGACAGGTCAGAGTAGTCAGGTGCGGTGAAGTCGAACGGAGCTTTTGCAGCGTGTTCAGCCAAGTCGATGATCAGGTCGATAACCGGCTGGATCTGCTCGTGCGCAAATTCAACAGCGCCGAGCATTTCGTCCTCAGAGAGTTCGTATGCTTCGGATTCAACCATCATCACGGCGTCTTTGGTGCCTGCAACAACAAGGTCCAAACGCTGTTCTGGGTTTTCACGCAGCTTGTGCATGTCGTCCATTTCAGGGTTCAGGATGTAATCGCCATCTTCATAACCAACGCGGCAAGCTGCGATTGGGCCCATGAACGGAGCGCCAGAGATAGTCAGCGCAGCGGATGCCGCGATCATTGCAACCATGTCTGGGTCATTGACGAGGTCGTGGGACAGAACGGTACAGATAACCAATACTTCGTTCTTGAAACCTTCAACGAACAGCGGGCGGATTGGACGGTCGATAAGACGGCTTGTTAGCGTCTCTTTCTCAGTCGGGCGCGCTTCACGTTTGAAGAAACCACCTGGAACTTTACCGGCGGCGTAATATTTTTCACCGTAGTGAACTGTCAGCGGGAAGAAATCTTGACCCGGCTTTTGCTTCTTTGCGAACGTGACGTTCGCCATAACAGTTGTCTCGCCGTATGTGGCGATGACGGTGCCGTCTGCCTGACGCGCAACCTTACCTGTTTCCAGTGTCAGCGTTTCTTCGCCCCACTGGATGGATTTTTTAACTTCTGTAAACATTATCGTTTCCTATTTGAGGGCACCCTTGGGCGTTCCCAAGTCCCTCGTATCATTGGTGACCCCATTGCCACCGACCCCTGTATCCTTTTGCGCGCGCCGGAGTCATATGCGCGCGTCTCAGATATTGGGCGTTTATAGGGGTTTTGCCTGTTTGGGAAGCTTTGTGTTTTAAGGGTGCGATGCGGCCACCACCAAGGGGTGATGGCCCCGTCAATCTGGCAGCCTGCCTGTCGCTAAAGCCGGAACAGCGCCTTCAGGATGGCGTAGATGATGCCCGCGCAAACCAGATAGGTGATGTAGGCCAATGGGCTGTCGACATCGATATACATCTGCATTGCTGGCTCAAGGATCGCGTAAATCACGGCAAGCCCGGCAAAAAGCCCCCCGACCAGGGAGATGATGAACACGATGAACTTGGCGAAGAGTGATCCGCCGGACGATTGGCGCCGCTTGTTGCCGGACCCGATGACAACGTCATCGCCGCCGCTGTTCACAACGATCACGTTCGATCCTTGATCCTTTTTGCGCTTGCGGCGGCTGTTGATGAATGTGGCAACAAGAACGCCGATGACAATTGGAATGATGGCCTCGATAGGCATGGAAAAAACTCCTTTAGAAGACCCAGGCGATCAGCACCCAGATGAGTAAAAAAAAGACAAAGAACGCGGGCAAGACGAACTGAATTTCGCCGACCAAACCGTCGCCCGCTGCCACCATCATCACGACAATGACAACCAGCGTGGCGACAAAAGCGAACAGAGCAGATTCACGCAGGCCAAGGCCGGGATTGACGATGTTGGCCACGGCTGGCGCGATGACAAGGACGAGGACCAACGCTAGAACGACAACCGTGGCCGCGATAATTAAGAACAAGCGTGTCGTCGATTTGCGTTCCTCAAGATCAGGATCAATTGGCATGGCCTATCCTTTCGTGTGATGTTCGACGAGCTCGCGGATGCGGTGCGGATTTGGCATCCCCCAGACGTCAATCTCGGCCACGTCACCGGCGCTGTAGAATTGAACAGAGGCGATGCCGAGGATGCGGTCAGAGAAGCTCTGGTTCATCCGCATGGCCCGCACCGAATTCAGCCCAATTTCGGTGCGTGACTTGGCCAAAAGCCCGCGTTCATAGACCACCTCATCGTCGGTGATCATTAGGCGATGCACCTTTGAAGCGGCGTAGAGGTAAAGCCAAACAGGGATGCAGAGTGCTGCGACAAGCAACAAAAGCTCCGGCATTTGCATGGATAGCGCACCGGCCACGACAAAGGCAGCAACACAGGCCGTAAAGACCATGGGGTTATTGCGAAATATCGGTGGTGTGGCGTCGTATCTGATTGTGTTCATGGCGTTCTCCCATCCGTCGTTGATGACTGAAATGGTAGGCCGATGGGCTGTGCTGTCAATTCCGCATAGCGTCGCACTGAGTCGGTAAGATCATGGAAATATGGGGGGAGTTTTGGGACTGCGCCCGATTGGTGCCCGTGGATCAGGTCAAAGAATCAGTCTGCCAGAGGCGCACCTTGATGCCGCCGTGGTTGACGATGGGTCCAGCGGGTCGGAACGGCAGTTTGGTCGCCTTGGCAAGGCTGGGTTCGGTCGTGACTATCGCAACGCGCCAGCCCTTGAATTCGGCCATCAGACGTTCGCCAAAGGACGCATACAGTCCGAAGAGTGGTTTTTTGTTGCCGATGCGCCCACCATACGGGGGGTTGGCGATGACAAGGCCCTTATCTTCGCAGGGCGGGGTGATTTCGGAGATTGGTTTGACGGAGAAATCGGAAATATCGCTTACGCCTGCACGCTCGGCGTTGGCGCGGCTCATGGTGATTGCGCCTGTGTCGCGGTCGGACCCGTACACGTTGAAAGCCGCGGCGCGTTGCGGGCTGCGCATGGCGTTGAGTGCATCTACATCGAATTGGGGGAGTGATTGAAACGCAAATGATCGCGCGCGGCCGCTGTCAAAGCGACGGGCGATTTCAGCGGCTTCAATCGGAAACGTGCCAGAGCCACACATCGGGTCATACAGCGGCTCTTTGCCGGAAAAGCCTGCATCGCGCAGGAACAGAGAGGCCATTGTCTCACGCATGGGGGCTTTGTTCACAGCCTCTTTGTAGCCGCGTTTGTGCAGGGCTTCGCCAGAGGTATCCAGCGAGAACGTCACTACATCATGGTCGATCCGCACGCGAATGTTGTAGTCGGGTTCAATTTCGCCGGATGCAATGATGTAGCCGCAAAGCGAAAGCGCTTTTTCCACGCGCTCTTTTGCTGCCCCTGCATGGTAGATTTTAGACTTATGGCATGTCGCTTCGACCTTGATTTCGGCACCGTGTGGCAGGACTTCAGCCCAGTCGAATTCTTTGGCGTTCAATTCAAGTTGCGACAGGTAGAGAGCACGGAATTCACCGATGCGGGCTAGCACACGATTTGCACCGCGCAGTTGCAAATTGGCGCGCCAGACTTCGGGCCATTCACCGCGCAGCGTAACGCCGCCTGCAATCACTGATGTGACTTTGAAGCCCTTTTCGCGAGCTTCCGTTGCGAGCAGGTCTTGCAGGCCGGGTGCGGTGATTAAGAAAATGTCCATAGGAGAGGGTTATCCTGCGTGTGGGCAAAACAAAACCGCCCGAGCATGGCTGGGGCGGTTCTGAGAACTTGATCGGGGGTGCGCAACGCGAATTTGACCAGCAAATTCTCTGCCTGCGCACTCCGCCAATTCTTCGAATTGTCGGTTTAGCGACGGATGCCGAGACGTTTGATCAGGTCCTGGTAACGGGCCTCATCTTTGCCTTTGGTGTAATCCAGAAGCTTACGACGCAGAGCAACCATTTTCAAAAGGCCACGGCGACCGTGGTTGTCTTTCTTGTGGGTTTTGAAGTGCTCTGTGAGTGTCGTGATGCGGGATGTAAGGATAGCAACCTGTACTTCCGGCGAACCTGTGTCGCCTTCTTTG
>DQCL01000290.1:0-3885 GCA_003533975.1 Octadecabacter sp.
GGCAACCGGCTCTTCCATGTCGGAGCCAGCGACGAGAACGGTGTAAAGCGCTGTGATGTCACCGGAATGTCCAGAACCCGGCCCAGCGCGTTCACACAAACCTGCGATCGCGTTTGGTGTCGATGCGGGATGGCCGCGCAAATTCGCCGGTTCCCCGGCAGCGACAGCGACTTCGCGGTGCGCTTCTGCGAAACGTGTAACGCTGTCCACAAGCAGGAGAACTTGCAGGCCTTGATCGCGGAAAAATTCGGCAACTGCTGTCGCTGCGAGGGGGCATCGGCGCCGAATCTGTGCCGCGCGATCAGAGGTGGCCGCAACGATAACGCTTCGCTTCATTCCTTCTGGGCCGAGTGATTTTTCAACGAATTCTCGTAATTCGCGGCCACGCTCCCCGACCAAACCAATAACGATTACGTCCGCTTCTACTGTCTTGGCAAGCGACGACAGTAACGTAGATTTCCCGACGCCCGACCCCGCAAATAAACCGATCCGTTGTCCGCGCACGATTGGGAGGATCGTGTCGAAAACAGCGAAACCTGTCGAAAGTCGCTGGCCCAATTCTCGTCGCGTGCTGGCGGCAGGGGGAGGTGCTTGTACAGGTTGCCCCGTGAGGCCAGGTAATAGAGGGCGGCCATCGAGCGGCTTTCCGTCAGGATCGACAACACGCCCGATCCAACCTGAATGCGGTGCGAATTCAGGACGCGGAAGCAGGACAACTTTCGCGCCAAGACCGAACCCTTCTGTCGAGCCATCCATAATGGCATCGAGCCCCTCTTGTGCCGTGCGCACGACCTCACCAAGCGTATTATCACCGATCACTTTGATCCGGTCGCCGACGCGTGCGAATTGGGAAATCCCTCCGATCTGTATCCGATTCCCTGCAATTTGCAGCACGGCACCGATTGGGCGGGTTAGGGTCGTCTTTTCAATGGCGGCGCCCATTTGGGCAAAAATATCTTCTGTCATTTGGCCTCTCGCATTCTTGCGACAACCAATTCTTAGGGAATCATCCTTAAGGCTTAGTTGAAGTCACTCGAGGGAGAAGCCCCGATGTTTAAAAATCTGGACATGTTCCAGGCATCATATGCAATGGCGCGCCATTCAGGAGCGCGGCAAGCCGTTACGGCCGCGAACATGGCGAACGCCGACACACCTGGATATCGCGCGCGGACGCTCGCGCCCTTCGCTGAGAGTTATTCAGCGGGCGCCGATTCAAACCTGCGAACGACGCGGGCACAGCACCTTTCTTCCAGTGCTATCGCCGGGTCCTCATCTGTTCAGATTTCAGATACCGAGGCGGCCCCTAACGGCAACTCCGTATCCCTTGAGCAAGAGATGGTTAACTCGGTCGAGATCCAACGCGAGCACAACCGCGCGTTGGCGATCTACAAGCATTCTTTGGATGTTTTACGCCTGTCGATCGGGAGGAAATGAACATGGCTGACTTTTCAGATGCAATGCGGATCACATCGAGCGGAATGCGCGCACAAGCAGCGCGTTTGCGCCATGTCTCCGAGAACATCGCGAATGCCGACACGCCAGGTTATCACCGCAAGACAATCAGCTTTGCCGCTGAGGTGGAGGCCGGCCAAGCCACTGGTGCAGTACAAACAGGACGCATGAGTCTGGATCGTTCAGACCTCGACCAAATTTATGACCCCTCACATCCGATGGCGAATGCCGATGGAAATTATGATGGATCAAACGTCAATCTTCTCATTGAAATTGCGGACGCGCGTGAAGCGCAGCGCAGCTATGAAGCTAACCTAAAACTGTTCGATCAGGTCCGGCAAATGTCGACGTCCCTGATGGACTTGCTCCGCAGATAGAAAGGCAGACACTATGGAAATCAGATCAAACCCAGTCGCGCAGGCCTATGCCGCAAACAAACCAGCAACGGCACCAGATCCAACATCGAATGCCGGAAATGCATTCGGAAAAGCGGCGTCCGACTTTATTGAAACGTTAAAGCAAAGCGAGCAGACCGCGATGTCGGCTATGTCAGGCGGCGCTGATCCGCATGCGCTGGTTCAGGCATTGGCCCAGACCGAACTGGCCGTCGAAACGGCAGTGACAATTCGCGACAAAGTCGTAGAGGCCTATCAAGAAATTCTTCGGATGCCTGTCTAAATGGACGATGCGCTTTTTTATGACACGCTGCGTCAAGGTCTGTGGATTGCGGTACTTGTCTCTCTCCCGATCCTATCTGTTGCGCTGTTAGTCGGTCTTGTCATCGGGTTATTTCAGGCGCTGACGTCCATTCAGGAAATGACGTTAACCTTCGTGCCGAAGCTCGCCGCGATCGTAAGCGTGTTCTGGGTCACGATGGGATTCATGACTGAGACGTTGGTGTCATATTTCAAAACCACACTCGTTCCGATTATCGCCGGGGGCTGATCAATGGAAAATGCAACATATACGGCCCTGACGCGGCAATCCGGTCTGATGAACGAGATGCGGGTTGTGGCCAATAACATCGCCAATCTGTCGACGACCGGATTTCGATCCGAAGGTGTTATTTTCGCAGAACATGTAAAGGCGCTGGGGCCCAATGATCCATCCTTGTCGATGGCCACGGCGTCGGCGCGCGAAACCCTTTTGTCCCAAGGCACGTTGACCCAAACTGGTGGGGCATTCGACCTCGCGGTTGAGGGTGACGGGTTCTTTTTAATCGCGACTCCGCAGGGTGAGCGGTTGACGCGTGCTGGCGCGTTTACACCGAATGAAAACGGCGATTTGGTTACGCCAGAGGGTTTCAATGTTTTAGATGCCGGCGGTGCGCCCGTCTTTATTCCGCAGGGCGCTGGGCGCGTCGGAATTGCGCCAGATGGCACTGTGAGTGCGGGTGGGCAACCTGTTGGCCAGATCGGACTTGTGAACCCGATCAACCTATCCGGAATGGTACGCGAAGATGGCGTGCGGTTTCGTGCAGATGGTGGATACGAACCGGCTCTCGAAGGGCGCATGCTGCAGGGATTTATTGAAGAATCAAACGTCGATCCGGTGCTCGAAATTTCGCGCATGATTGAGGTCCAGCGTGCCTATGAACTCGGTCAAAGCTTTCTCGACAAAGAAGACGAACGCATTCGAAGCGCAATCCGTGCGCTCGGCAAATAACCCCATTTAGGAGTCAACAAAATGCGAGCCCTTAGAATTGCTGCCGCCGGTATGGCAGCCCAACAAACCCGTGTTGAGGTGATTTCCAACAACCTCGCAAACATGAGCACGACCGGATACAACACGCGCCGCGCCGAGTTTGCCGATCTGCATTATCAACAGATGCAACGGCCAGGTACGATTAATGCATCTGACGGCACTGTGCTGCCAACCGGTGTTCAATTGGGGCTTGGTGTTCGCCCCACGTCGGTGACAGTGATGCTTTCGCAAGGGTCGCTTGCGGCGACGGGTGGTGACCTTGATATCGGTATTGAAGGCAACGGATACCTTGAGGTTACGCTTCCCGATGGCCGTGCGGCTTACACGCGGGACGGCGGTTTAAAGAGAACTGGTGACGGGTTGATTGTGACATCGGATGGCTACCCTGTTGTCCCCAACATCACCATTCCGAACGACGCGCGATCTATTTCGATCAACTCCGAAGGGGAAGTTTACGCCTATTTTGTTGATCAAGTTGAGCCGCAGCTTTTAGGGCAGTTCACATTGTCAGGCTTCACCAACCCAAAGGGGCTAGAGGCCATTGGCTCGAACCTGTTTTTGGAAACACCCGCCTCAGGACCGTCTGCGGTAACCACCCCCGGGCAAGACGGGCTCGGCGTATTGCGACAAGGGTATCTTGAAGACAGCTCCGTCGATCCGGTTCGCGAAATAACGGAGCTCATTAAAGCTCAGCGCGGTTATGAACTGAACTCAAAAGTTATCTCCGCG
>DQCL01000290.1:3933-5234 GCA_003533975.1 Octadecabacter sp.
TGGCTACGTCAGTTTCTGCGGATACGATTGTCGCTGCGCGTACGATCCCGGCCCGCAGTCTTATTGGGATTGATGACATTCTAATACGAGACGTCGATATTTCTGGGGCGCTGTCTGCCCCTGACTTTGTTATCGGGAAAGAAGCACGCGTTGCGCTCTATGCGGGGCGCCCTATCCGCGCGGGCGATGTCGGACAGCCCGCCGTTATCGAACGCAATCAAATCATAACCCTCGTGTACCAGAGGAGCGGTGTCGTGATTTCTACTGAAGGTCGGGCACTCGATCGCGCGGGCCCTGGTGACGTCATTCGCGTGATGAATTTGACCTCCCGTACAACCGTGAGCGCGCAAATCGATGCGACGGGTACAGCATTAGTCAACCGATAGGAGCACCGCATGCGAACAACCACATTAGTCATGTTGGCATCACTGGTCATTGTAACCGCTTGTGGGCGCATGCGTGAGGTAGGCAGCCCGCCCGAATTTACGCCACCGCAAGCTTCTCCGGAGGCAGCGGCGATGTTGACCTACGGAATCACGAGTGACCTTATGGTCGCCGAACCACGTGATGGAACGCCATCGCTTTGGACTGGTGAGCGCGGATCGCTTCTTGGTGACAGGCGGGCTGTGCAACGCGGTGACATTCTCACGGTGGTTATCGAAATAGATGATAGCGCGTCTATTTCAAATTCAACCGACCGCTCGCGCAGCGGGTCCGAAAGCCTTTCCATTCCAAACCTGTTTGGACTTCCCCAACGCATTGACGAGACAATGCCTGACGGAGCGAGTTTGAGTGCTGCCGTAGATCTGAATTCAACTTCTTCGTTCGGCGGCGATGGTTCAGTCCGGCGCAATGAGCAGCTCGAGCTGCGGATCGCAGCAACGGTCGTCGATGTGATGCCCAATGGGGTGCTTGCCATTCAGGGCACTCAAGAGGTCCGCGTTAACTTTGAAATGCGCGAGCTACTGGTATCCGGTTTTGTCCGTCCTGCCGACATTAGCCGGCAGAATGAAATCACTTATGACAAACTTGCCTCGGCGCGGATTTCATATGGTGGCCGCGGTCAGATTTCAGATGTTCAACAACCCCGCATTGGTCAGCAAGTCGCTGACATTGTCTTGCCCTTTTAGGAGCGCACTATGAAGAAACTGATCCTTCCCATAATTCTAATGCTTGTCGGTGTTGGCGGTGGCGTTGGGGCTGGTTTAGCCCTGATGCCTTCGCCCGAAGAAGAGGTTGTCGCCACCACATGTGTGGAAGGTGAGGTCATGGAAGCCCTGCCAGAGCAAAGTGAACCCGTT
>DQCL01000290.1:5261-20763 GCA_003533975.1 Octadecabacter sp.
GTTTCGCTGGATTCGCGGGAATATGTGCGTATGAACAATCAGTTTGTTGTCCCGATCGTCGTGAGCGACCGCGTAACTTCGTTGATGGTAATGTCATTGAGTATTGAAGTCGAAGCAGGTGGTCAGGATGCTGTGTTTTCTCATGAACCGAGATTGCGTGACGCGTTTTTACAGGTGATGTTTGATCACGCGAATATTGGCGGCTTTAATGGCGCATTTACAGCCTCTTCAAACATGCGAATACTTCGAGAGGCTTTGCAGGATGCAGCTGATCAGGTGATGCGTGGGCACATCACGGACGTCCTAATCTTGGATATCGTTCGTCAAGACGTCACCAACTAGCACGCCGCGCCGCGACTTGGCGCGCTTGAGAGGCAGCACTTGCCTGCATCTTCTTGGCGGCTTCAAGTTTTGAAAGTGCCGCGATCATATTACCTCGTGCTTGCTCGCGGTCACGCATTGCCAGCGCCATTTCTTGGTTAATCACCTTCTTGCGATCTTGTACCCATGCATCCCAGCGCAGATCCATCCCGGCGCGAGTCGCCGCGCTGAGAGGCTCGGACCGTATAGGGCGGTCGATCTCTCGCAACGTTTCGTTCAATAGATTGATGCGCTGGGTAATCTTTGACATCTTCATTTGCTCCGCTTGGAAAGACATCTCCAATAGAGGCAACAATCGATCTGTGGCCTCCATCAGCGGGCCGCCTTTCTGATCCGATCTGCGAACCGAATGGCAGCAGCCACAGGTTTGAACTGAGCATTTGGTATTTGTTCACCAATCTCAACCGTCGCATAGAGAGCGCGTGCTGTTGGTGGGTCGGAGTGGATCGGAACGCCGTTCTCATTTGCGATCTCGCGGATTTGCGCCGCAACAAGATCAACCCCTTTTGCCACGCATTCCGGCGCTCCACCTCCCATTCGGTTCCACTTTAACGCAACGGCGTAATGGGTTGGGTTCACGATAATGACATCCGCTTCAGGCACGTCATTCATCATTTGGTTCATCGCAATCGCGATACCTTTCTGTCGGCGCTGTTGCTTCATTGCCGGATCCCCGTCGGAATTTTTGGCCTCGTCCGTCAGTTCCTTTCGAGACATTCGGTTCTTTCGGAGATGCTCGGCCCGCTGCCACGTGAAATCAATGATCCCAAGGGCGAGCGCGATGACCAAAACGATCGACGTCAATGACAGGCAAAGCTCCAACAGGGTCACGATCACTTGCCGTGAAGACAATGCCATTGCCCCCATTATGTCTGGCAACCGGCCAATCAGAAAGATGAACAAGACGGTCGAGTATAAGATCAGCTTCGAAAAACTTTTACCAAATTCGAACAACCCGCTGCGGCCAAATTTGTTTTTAGCCTGTGAGATTGGCGAAATGCGTGATGCCTTGAAAGCAAGTTTCGAGGGCGCAAATACAAACCCGCGTTGTGCAATGATCGCGAGAATAACCAAGATGGCCGGAATGCTGAACCAAGGGCTAATCGCCGTTCCGATACCATACATCAGACCACCCATCATCGGGGCACCGCTCGCGGCAAATACCGCTGTGGAAATGGTATCCGAATGCCCCAGAAGTCCAGACAGGGCTTCCCCAAGTTCAATAAGGGAGTAAGCGCCAACCGAAAGGCCTGCAATAAGGATACCCGCGTAGGCAGCTGCAGTGTTCAGGTCGGCGGATCGGGCGAAATCGCCCTTCTTGCGTGCCTCATCCAACTTGTGTTGGGATGCCTCATATTGCTTGTCGTCGTCACCACTGTCGTCACTCATCGCGTGCCTCGAAAAGGATCGAGCATGAACGCGCCCATCGCCTCAACCCAGATTGACAACATAAGTGGAGCGGCAAGCATTAGCAGAACAAGCCCACCCGCGGTAATCGCCGGCGCACCGACAAACGCGACCATTAACTGCGGCATCGCCTTGTTAATGACACCTAAGGTGACGTTGTAGATCAGGGAGGAGATGACAAATGGCGCAGCAAGTGTGAAGCCCAACGCGAAAGCGCGAGAAATCTCAGCGATGCCTGCGGGCGTTAACACATCTGACGGGATAACGTTGCCTATTGGAACGAGATCGTAACTGTTGATCATGAATTCCGCGATCCGAACGTGCAGCCCCATAATGGTTGCAAGCGCGAGGCCACCAATTACCAGTACGTGCCCCATCGCTGGTAAAGGGTCGCCGCCAGCCCCTCCGAAGAGTTGGGAAAGCGATGTCGATTGCGCGGCGATGGAACCGGCGATCTGAAGCGCAAAGACGAATAGGCGCAGCATGAGGCCGAAGAACAATCCGGTGAGCGTTTCGGCCAAGAAAAAGCCAATGGTTTGCAATGCCTCAAGTGCTGCTTCCGGGTTCGGGCTTGGGTCTGGAACCGCTGGCGCAACGATGGCGGTAAATGCCAACGCGAGCCCTAATTTCACCCGCGCTGGGACGGATTGTTCGCCGAAGGCAGGTAGCAAAGCCATCATCGCACCGACCCGCACGAAAACGAGAAATCCCTTCCAAAGAACGTCCTGGCTGATTGAAGACAGTTCCGCCAAGCCTTCGATCATGCGGGAACCAGACCGACGAGCGATGGCTTGGCGTCAACGCCGATTTCCTCGAAACTCAGCACCGGATTGGGGATTCCTTTTGCCGTTAACACCGTTCGCAAGAAGCGGCGGCGTTTCATCGACGTCACGATCGCAGGGTATGACCCAGCCTCGCCTGCGGTTGCGACCTTCTCAGAAATTGCTGACGCGAGGCGGTTGAATTCATCTGGGGGCAGCGCGACATCGCCGAGCCCGCGTTCCGATGTGATCTGATAGGTTGAAAACGTGTCCTCCCATTCTGGTGCCAACTGAACGAGCGGGATGGTTCCGTCAGGGCGCCGCATCTCGGCGACCAATTGAAATCCTAAGCGCTGACGTACGTGTTCTGTAACACCCTCCGCGCTCGGGTAGAGTTGTCTGCCTTCTGCTGTGGCCTCAATGATGAGGGATAAGTTTCGGATTGAAACGCGTTCCTCCAGAAGCAATCGAAGGACAGAAAGAAGCATATCCACCGGCACCTTTTCGGGTACAAGTTCGTCCAGCATTTTCCGGTTTGCCTCAGATCTTCCAGCGTCACCTAGATTGCACATTTCATCCATCAACCGGCGCAAAGCCTTTAGGGTCATGAGGCGTGAAAAGTTCTTTTTGATGACTTCAAGGAGATGCGTCGCAAGCACTTCCGTGGGGTGGACCGTGGTTAAACCATTGAGCGAGGCGGCATCTTGATCATCAGGACTGATCCACCGAGCGGGCGCACCATAGACAGGTTCCTTAACGTCTTGGCCGTTCGGGACGGGTGTTTCAGGGCCGGATAGCAGAGTTAGGACGCGGCCGGGCTGCAGCGTGTCACGCACTTGCTCAACCCCCTGAACGAGGATTCGGTAGTTGCCAGCTGCAAGTGCTACATTATCCGTCAGACGAATTTCAGGGAGTAGAACCCCGAATTCAGTAGCAACATGATTGCGCATATTACCGATCCGAACATCCAGCCCAACACCAGGATCGAGAACCATATCGACGAGATCCGGCGCAAATTCGACATGGATATCATCGAGATCCAAGAGATCCCCAAGGCTTTCACGTGCGATTGGCACGTCTGGCTTTGCCTTTAAAATCTCCGCTTCTTTGTCTCTGCGTTCAGCGGCCTTCATGCCATACCATGCCGCAATTCCAAGCGTTACAGCGCCTGCGACGAAGGGTAAAAAAGGTAGGCCCGGGACCAGTGCAAACATAAACATCAGAACACCAACAGTCGCGAGTGCTGCTGGGTGACCGCCGAGTTGAGCAACGATTGTTAAATCAGTCGCACCCGTCGCGCCGCCACGGGCGAGTAACAGCGCGGCTGCTATAGAAATGATGACAGACGGAATTTGGTTCACCAGACCATCGCCAACCGTAAGGATCGCATAGGTTTCAAACGCGACGCCAAGTGGCATTCCATGGACGACTGCACCCATGATCAGCCCCATCACAAGGTTCAAAGCCGTTATCAAAAGGCCTGCAACGGCGTCCCCTTTTACAAACTTTGACGCCCCGTCCAAAGACCCAAAAAACGTCGTCTCAGCTTGTTCAGTTTCGCGCCTGCGCTTTGCCTCTGTGTGATCAATTGCGCCGGCACTCATATCGCTGTCAATCGCGAGCTGTTTTCCCGGCATACCGTCCAAAGCAAATCGAGCGCCAACTTCCGCCATGCGCGTTGCGCCTTTGTTAATCACAACGAAATTCACAATCAGCAGAACGCCAAACACGACAAGGCCCAGAAAAACACTGCCGCCCATGACAAAGTCGGCAAACCCTTCAATGACATTCCCCGCTGCACCCGTTCCGGTATGCCCCTGCCCGATGATAAGTTTGGTTGAGGAAACATTCAGCGAAAGGCGTAGCATTAGCGAAGCGAGCAAGATTGTTGGGAAGGCGGAAAAATCCAGAGGGCGCTCGATGAACAACGTGACTGTGAAGATCAGGATTGCGAGGGCAAATGATGCTGCAAGCCCGACATCGAGTACCCATGATGGCATCGGCAGAATCATCATCACGATGATCGCCATGAGAGCCAGTGCGAGCAGAATTGTCGGTTGAAAAATGGTTCGAAGCGTCAAATCAGGCATGAATTACCTGTTTTGCAAACAGCGATCCCAACAGAATCGTACGTCGTGAGCCTTCTGGCATCATAATGAACCCTGCACTTTTTGTGGCTGGTGATGCATTCGTAAGGCGTGATCCTTTCGAATTGGTAAGGATAGCGCTCTAATTCTCGGAATTTTCTAAACTGAAACGCCGCAAAAGGTTTTCAACGGATTGGCGGCTATCTTGCGATTGAGCCAAAATCTCTCGTCGTTCCGCAAGGGTTGCGACCGGCGTTTCGTTGGGGGGTTGTAGTACGGAACTGGCAAATGTCGAAAGCACCTCATCTTGCTCTACGGTTAGCCGTTCCCATGCACCCGCGCGAAACTGCAACGTGGGAGAGGACGCTGGCTGATCAATCGTAAGAGCAGACAAGGCGGCACGATGTTGACCCAATCCCTCATATGCGCGCGCACGCAACGAACGCGCACGATCGTCTGTCATCCCTAGAACTGCATCCATCGCGAGGTTAAATTCACCTGCGCCAAGAGCAGATTCCGCGCGAAGATACCGACGCTCGGCCGCCGCTTCCCTTTCCGCATCCCCTGCTAGAAAAGTGGAGGCGCGTTCGTAAAACCCCAAATCAACCAAACGTTTTGCAATCGCGTTTTCTGTCGCCGGTGTTAGGCCCGCTGGCGTTTCAGAAAAAGCAAATTCCAAAAACGTTCCTGTCTCAGCATGGGCCGCAGTATGTGCAAATGTTTGATCAACGATTTCAAATGCTTGAATGTCTTCGCGGCTTTGAACGAGGTCTAGTGCTAATTGGTATTGGCCGGATACAATGCGACCTG
This sequence comes from Octadecabacter sp., assembly GCA_003533975.1. Classification (GTDB taxonomy): domain Bacteria; phylum Pseudomonadota; class Alphaproteobacteria; order Rhodobacterales; family Rhodobacteraceae; genus Octadecabacter. The sequence goes on from DQCL01000290.1 coordinate 10,708, forward strand.
CTGCCTCAACATTCGCGAGGTCTTGTTCGATCGGAGTGTCTCGATATTCTTGTCGCAGTGCGCCTGCCAAAAGAAGGTTCGACTCAGACGGAACCAATCCTTGCTCAAGCTCAAGCTCGATCAGTCGGATCAGAGATTGCGGTGTTATTCGCGCACTGTCTTCCGCTTCGCCCGAAAGGACGGCCACCGCAGCCCCTGCGTTATCTAAACTCTCCGAAATCAAGGCGCGGGTGGATTGCACTTCATGAGTTGAACTGACGTCCTGATTATCTGCCGCATTCAACAGTTGGCTGGCAGCATCTAGATCGCCTACATCCAAAAACCGGCGTGCGAGACGCGGTGATATTTGGCTCCTGAGCGGTTGCGGAAGCGCTAGAAACTGTTGGATAAGTTGATTTCTGTCATTCTCTTCTTGCTGCGTGGGGTGGTGTAAGAAGGCCCACAATGCACCCGCAGTGTTGCAACCCTCCTGTGCCCGAATTGCGGGATAATCGCCATCGTAGTCGTCGATGATTCTTGCCAGTTCTGTGAGAACAATCCGCGATTGGCTGGCAGCTGGATCCGCAGCAAGAACCAGCTTCGCCTCTGCGCCAAACCCGAAATGTATATAAAGCCGCGCAAGATTCTCCTGCGCTTCGCGCGGTTCCTCGCCAAATTCCCCAGCCAAGGCTTCTGCAAGTGCGGAGGCTTGCTCGTGAAATGCTCGGCCGTCGCCCCAAGCTTCAATTTCAAACAAGTCCGCAGGAAGGCATTGTTGATCGAGCGATCTTCCCAACTCGATTCCAAGTTGCGCGAGATCACGGTCCATTGCCGTAGAAATTCCAACGCCGGGCCGAGCTGAGGAAACTGGTGTGTTGGATTCTTCTACCGCAAGTACCAACTCTGGTTCAGGCTCCTCGATCGAAACCTCTGGTTGACCAGTATTGACTGTAGCGGGTTCCAGGAATCCTTGTGATGCTGCACGTGCGATTCCTATCGCGAGGGCCTCTTCGGTCGCAGACAGGTCTGTGGGATCTTGTGCATCTTCGTTGGGAGCTCGCTCATTTTTTTCAATCTCCGGAGGTAAAAAATGCAGTATATTTGGAAGCACGAGCGGCGCGATCGTAACGCCCTCGGACGGCGATGACGTTGCCGTATTCAAGGGGCCAAAACCAACGTTAGATTGAACGCGAACGGGTTCAGGACCATCTTTGAAATCGACGACCAGATAGCCCGGGCGCCACAAGAATGCATCCACCTCGCAAGCGCATTCGACACGTAAGCCCAGCGCGTTCGGTGCGGTTTGTTGAACGTCCCTGAGGCGCTTGCGCTGAATACGTTCAAAAATTTGAGACGTATCAAATCCGTCTGATCGTCCTTCCAGTTTCAGAACATACCCGTCTTCGTCTGGTTCAACTGACCAACCCGTGTTTACGCCGATTGAAATTACCAGTCTTGAGAACGTTTCGTGTTCGCCGCTTCGAATTGTGACGGGATCAGCCAGCGCCATGAAGGGAACCAAGGAAAGTAAGATAGCAATTCGGATCATGCTGCATCCTGTTTTGCCGCTTTCAACGCCTCTTCAAGATCAGAGAAGCTTGGGCGGCATTGGCCTGGCGTGTTTTGTCGACCTACTTCGATGCAAATATTCGGGGCATGTTGGTGAAGGTTGGCGACCAAGACCTCACGGATGAGTTGATAAAAGTGAGCGTCTTCTTCAACCACAGTCTTAACCCGCCCTGCAAACGGCCCAACGAGACCATAAGCAAGGAATACTCCCAAGAACGTTCCAACGAGCGCGCCACCGATCATCTTGCCGAGGATCTCAGGTGGCTGGTCAATCGACCCCATCGTTTTGATGACACCGAGAACCGCCGCAACGATACCAAGTGCAGGAAGCCCGTCGGCAATGGTTTGTAGCGCGTGCGTGCCATGCATGCTGTGGTGCATGTTGGCCTCTATACGCTTTTCAAGCACTTCTTCGACTTGGTGCGGATCATCATAGTTCATCGAAGCCGACCGAAGGGTGTCACAGATCAATGCGACGGCTTCTTTGTCAGCCAGCACCCTTGGGTATTTTCCGAAGATGCTGCTGTCTTGCGGTTCTTCGATGTGCGCCTCAAGTCCGACTGGATTAGCGCGCGCTAGTCGGATCAATTCAAACAGAAGGCAAAGAAGGTCGCGGTAATCGTCAGGCTTCCACTTGGTTCCTTTGAAGACCTTCCCCATGTCCTTTAGCGTATGCTTAATACCGGACATGTCGTTCGAGATTACGAATGCCCCCACTGCGGCCCCGCCAATCATGATCATCTCAAACGGAAGCGCTTTTAGGATCATTCCCATTTTGCCACCAGCGAGCGTGAAGCCCCCGAAGACCATTACAAAGATGATAACGATACCGATCAGACCGATCATGATTCTTGCCCCGAATGTTGTTTCATTGGTCTTCGCACGGAACTGGTTAAGGATTAGTCTTCAACACTATTCAGTCGGTGCATTTGCATTGCGACCCGCGATGATAACGCTGATCGAATAGGCTGTTTGAGGCTCTAATCCGGCCAAAATTGCCGCTGCTGCTTCGGGGCGCATTCTGACAAGGAAACCGGATGCAAAGTCAGGGGACATTTCCTGAAAAAGGCTTGCAGCATCGGCGGGCTTCATGTTTTCGTAAACAGCGGTCAACCGCATGACATCACTGTCGTTCGCAGTTTCTGAAAGAGTGAGTGCCGCAAGAAGAGATTGCTCAGCTGCCTCTAGTTCAGCCAATCGTTTTGTGACTTCTTCTTCCGCTACGCTTAACGCAAGAAACCTATCCCCTAACGCCACTTCCCGTTCAGAAACCCGATTCTCGCGGGCCTGTAACGCCGCCAACAAAGGCTCAATCTCGGGCGCCTGAGGTGTGTCTTCAGACTGATGAGTTTCAGCCGTTTCCATCTGCTCCTCAGCAAATGCAATTGCTGGACCCATACCGGTTCCGAGCCGAACACCACCCGACGCGAACAACAGCGCCGCCGCAAAGATGAGAACGTTTTTGGGTTTTCTAGACACGGGCATGGAGGTCAAGCATCCCTTGAAACGAGCGGTTGGCGAACAAAGAACGGATCTGTTGGGCGTTCGGATTTCACGGGCTCGGGTAGATCGTGCAAGGATGCGATCAACAGCTCCAATCGTTTGGCGGCATCTTGTGCGGACTGTGATTGCGTTGCGAGCGACGTTGCCGAGGTCGCCGATGCTGCCTCCGCCTTAATGAGCGCCTTAGAAAGTTCATCGACTTGTACAGACAGAACTGCAATCGCCCCACCAACACCATTTTCAAGGTCGGTGAAACGCCGCAGTCGACGCGACAATACAAAGCAATAAAATCCAACGGCCAACGCCCCCGCTGCGAGAAGAATATCTGCGATAAACGCCATAACTGACCCTTTCTAGTTCAGTACAAATTCCATGATGAGAATGTCTTTCACGCGCCCGTCGCCAACGACGACCTGAACCCGCCTGAGCATTTGAGCGCGGAGCCGAATCAATGCGGTCGGATCTTCAAGTTCCGCCACCCGCACGGCACGCAAGTAACCGTTCAGGACATCGACAATCCGAGGCATCAGATCTGTTACCTCCTGAGAAAACGCAGGTTCAACTTCAAGCTGCGCCGTGAACAGCAAATGTTTGGCTTGAGCATGCTCAGGCAAGTTGATGACAAGCGTCTCCATTGGCACAAATGCCAGTTCAGGAAGGTCTTCAGCAATCGGCGCAACCTCTTCATGTGCTTCTTCGCTTGATCCACCGATCATCCCCGACTGCACGGCAAAAAACCCGCCGCCACCGCCAAGAATCGCCAGAACAAAGCCGAGAATCAGAGGCATCTTTGACGCCTTCTTCGGTGCTTCTTCACCTGTATCATCTGTTGGTTTGTCGATTTCAGCCATGTGCACGGTCCTTATGTGTCTTCTCCTCATTACCGTGAAATGCACTAACCGATTGTTAATCCTGTGCAGTCTATTGATGGGCATCGGCAGAAAGCCATTGTTAGGGAGAAACCCGCTTGGGAAGCGCAAACACAATCTGGGCAAGCTTAGACAGCCGCCGTCGAATCACAGTGATCGGGGCATCGCTCGCGGTTTTCGTCGCAGTTTTATTCATGGCACGCGCCACCACGTCGTCCGATCTTGCGCTGTTATATGCGGGTCTGGACAATGCAACGGCCGGTGATGTCATCACGGCATTAGATCAGCGCGGCGTGGCATACGACGTTCAGGGTGGGTCTATCTTTGTCCCCGCTGCTGATCGTGATCGGCTCAGAATGACATTGGCCGGCGAGGGGCTGCCCGCGAACAGTTCTCAGGGGTATGAGCTGCTGGACAACCTTTCGGGTTTTGGCACGACATCGCAGATGTTTGATGCGGCTTACTGGCGCGCGAAAGAAGGTGAGCTAGCAAGAACAATCCTAGCCAGCCCGCATATTCGGGCGGCGCGCGTTCATATTTCCGCAACTTCTGCGCAACCCTTTCGGCGAGAACAAGCACCCACCGCTGCGGTGACGGTCACCACGGTCATCGGGTCATTGAATGTTGGTCAGGCCGATGCGCTCCGTTTTCTTGTGGCCTCTGCGGTTCCAGGTCTGGCACCAACGGACGTTGCGGTTATTGATGGCGTGGGTGGCCTCATTTCCAGTACTGACGGCAATTCAAACACGGCAGATGCGCACGAAAGAGTCGCGGAGTTGCGAAGTCGCGTTGAACGCTTATTGGCAGCGCGTGTAGGCCCCGGGAATGCGGTTGTCGAAGTCAGTGTCGACACAGTGACTGAAACCGAATCTATCATCGAACGAAGCTTTGATCCTGAAACGCGCGTTGCGATCAGTACCGAGGTTCAAGAAAGCAGCGCGTCATCGCAGGATAGTATGTCCGGCGACGTTACCATTGCGTCCAATTTGCCGGACGGTGACGCGGCAGGGAACGCTGGTGCCGCGTCCAATGAAAACACCGAGAGTAGGTCGGTGACCAATTATGAAGTTTCCGAAACACAACGCGAAGTGCTTCGAAGTCCTGGCGCGGTAAAGCGAATTAGTGTCGCCGTGTTGGTTAACAGTGTGACGTCAGTCGATGGTGCCGGCGAAACGATCGTTACTGCCCGCCCTGCAGAAGAGCTCGAAGATCTGCGCCTTTTGGTTGCGTCTGCTGTTGGCCTTGATGAAGGTCGAGGCGACGAAATCACTATTCGTTCTATGGCATTTGAGGCCCTACCCGCCGTGGGGACTGAGGCTGGCATGGGCGAAATTCCGTCCCCACCGCTCAACATCATGCGATTGGTGCAAACAGGTGTTCTGGCGCTCGTGGCCTTGATCCTAGGTCTGTTTGTGGTGCGACCCATTCTGACGTCTAACCGCACGACACCTAACTTACTCGACAATAGCGGTGCTGGGGTTTCCAGCCCAGCTTTGGGATCAGACCCAACTGTAATTGATGGAACTGCGTCGCCAGTGCAATCACTTGCACCATCCCCGAGTATTGCCGGCAGCTCGGCCCCGGCTGACGACCCTGTTGATCTCCTCCGTGGTCTGATTGAGGACCGCCGTGATGAAGCCGTTCAAGTTTTACAGAGCTGGATTGACGAACCAAATCCGGAGCCTTCGGAATGAACACGTCACGCATTCAGCTAGAAAAATTTGAGGGCGATAATGCAAGCACACAATTCGAAAGCTCCGAGTATCGGCGAGGTAAGGCTGATGGATTGGTCCAAGCCGAAGCCGATAATAGCACCAAGATCGCGCAATCCATTAGTGAGATTTCGTCCACGCTGAGCGATATGGCGTTTGGGTATGAAGAAGCCCGTCACCACATTCTTGGGCAACTGCAACCGCTGGTTCGCCAAATCTCAGACAAGGTTCTACCCAACATCGCTAAGGTCGGGTTTGGCGCGCACCTGTCCGAGTTTATCAACCTTGAGCTCGAGAAGTCAGCAAGCTTGCCCATTCAAATTGGAGTGGCGCCTGACGTTTTGCAAACACTGGATGACCTTGATGACTACGATCATTGCGTTTTCGTTTCCGACCCGAAACTTCAGGATGGACAAGCCGTCATCCAGCAAGAACACGTCGAAGTTTTTTTGGACATCCCTTCATTAATTCTCGACCTTCAAACCGCATTAAACGGGCTTGAAAGCCCTGAAAGGAGTACCTCCAATGGAGAATGAAGCGCCTGTGACCCCCTCCAATCCACTGCAAAATGTCCCAATCGAAGTTACGATCTCAGTGGGTCGTGCGCGCCCCCTTGTTCGGGACCTTTTAGAGCTGGGAGAGAATGCCATTCTGCCGCTTGATAAACGTATTGATGACCCTGTTGATTTGTTGGTCGGTGGCCGCTTGATCGCGCGCGGGCAACTTGAACAGCTTGAAGGAAGCGAGTCAGGGCAACTCGCGGTGCGCCTCACGGAAGTAATTGCTCCAGGTCAGCATGAGAACTAAAGGCATCATCCTCGCGGTTGCTTTGATCGGCACAATATTCGTGGTGAATCCGGCCTTCGCGCAAGACGTATCAATCACACTCGATGACAATGGATCTCTCGCGACGAGGTCGATTCAATTGTTTGTCTTGATGACGATCCTGAGCATCGTTCCCGGCATCGCTATCATGATTACTTGTTTTCCGTTCATGGTGACCGTCTTGTCAATTCTGCGGCAAGGAATTGGGCTGCAACAAGCGCCTCCAAACATGCTCATCATAAGTCTTGCATTGTTTCTAACGTACTTCGTGATGGAGCCTGTTTTCGTTGCTGCTTGGACATCCGGAATAGATCCGCTTCTCAACGATGGCGTGCCTCTCGAAGACGCGTTTGTTCGCACGATGGAACCCTTTAGGTCCTTTATGGCAAATCGGATTGCGCCAGATACCTTTGAAGAACTTGCAAGCCTGAGGCCAAACCCAGTTACCAATCAGTCGATTGAAACGTCCCCATTGTCGGTTCTCATCCCATCATTCCTGTTGAGTGAAATTGAACGCGCATTTCAAATTGGGTTTATCGTTTTTCTTCCGTTTCTAGTTATCGACCTTGTTGTTGCGGCCGTCTTAATGTCGATGGGAATGATGATGGTGCCTCCTGCCATCGTATCGCTACCATTCAAGCTCGCCTTTTTTGTCGTCGCAGATGGTTGGAGTTTGATCGCAGCCAGCCTTGTGCGTAACTATCTCTGAGCGTCTTTAAAACCTGAAACGCGTTAAGTCTCTTCTTCAGAGTCCAACGCTTCTTCAACGATCTCTGCCTCAACGATCTCGCTATCGGAACCAGACATCGGCGTTGCAGTTTGCCCGACAATCAAAGGAAGCATTTCAACACCAGCTGGCATAGCAACCTCGCCTTTTGGCGGCTCGCGCCATGACAACGTGTCAAACCCAGAGCAATTTGTGCAGACAGGCGCCCAAGTGGAATGAATATTCTGGCAATTGTCACAGATCCATTGTGGACCGCGTGGCGCCGTCAGAGCTTTGGTCAGCCATCCGCGTACAACCGCGTCATCGGAACCTTCCCCCCGCTCAATCGCAGCCATGATTGTCAGGCTACGCGATGTTGGCGCCTCAGAGACGAGTTCAGTGATCGCACGTCGAGCTTCGGGAAAGTCCTCTGCAGCGATGTTTAGCTCGGCCAGCAGCATCTTCGTTTCCGGATTTTCCGGTTGCAGTTTTGTCAGCGCGCGGAACCGCTTAAGGCGTGCTACCGGCGTTTCATCTGGTGCAATGGCCGCGAACGCCGCTGCCAGATCAGGGTGGGGTGAAACATCCCACGCCTTTTTCAAAACACGGGTCGCAGCACGTGCGTTGCTTTTTTCAATGTACGTTTCTGCCGCCATCACTGCCGCTGGAATTAGATCTGGTGACATTCGGTTGGCTTCAATCGCTGCATCTTGCGCTTCAGCGGTTTGACCATCTTCGAACACGCCTTTTGCTTCAGAAAGCGCAAGTACCGCATCGCGGCGCTTGTGAACGTTGCGTGGTAACTGTCCTGTCTTAAGCTTGGCCGACAACGTGGCACGAGCGCCTTTCCAGTCGGAACTTTCTGCCTGCAAGCGCAGCAATGTATCCTGAGTCTCGACGTGCTTCGGCTTAATGGAAAATGCCTTTTCAGCAAGCAAAAGCGCGGTGTCCGTGTCGCCTTCTTCCAGCTTTTGCTTCATGATACCACGCACACCAACAAAGCGTGTTTTATCGTCTTCGAGCAGTTTACGGTATGTCTGCTCAGCGGTCTTACGATCACCAGCAAGTTCGGCAGCTTGGGCCGTCAACAAGTTGGTTAATTCTGGACGCTCCAAGAATTTTTCCGCGCGGTTTGCCTTGGCCATCGCCAAACGGCCTTCACCAGACGCAAGTGCCATCATGCCCTCGGAAAGTGCTTCGAAACCCTTGCGTTCGCGGTTACGAGAAAAGTAGCGCGAGATCGCGGTTTCATCGCCATTGAGAAACTTGAACGCTGCAACCACCAGACCGATCAGCTTGAACATCAGCCACACCAAAGCGACCAAAATGATCAATCCGATCACCATTTCGATAACCGAGAACGAAGCCGCTTTACCGCCGATATCAATCGTGGCGCTGCCATCCATATCCATCAACAAGGTGGCACCGAACGTGGCAGCCATAATAACGGCTACAAAGGCCAAAATCTTTAATAGGGACCAGATCATCAGGGAACCGCCTCAGGTTTAATTATAAGTTTCGGAAAGGGTCGAGATAGCGTCGAGTACGTGCGCACGTTCAGTCGCGCGCGCTGTCCAATCGGTCATTTCAGCGCGAACAACTTCGGGCAACGCTTCGATTTCAGCCAAGGCATCTGCGACGCGACCTTCTTTGATCGCCGCTTCTGCACGCGATAGCACCGCATCCGGGCCCGGGCCTTCTTGCGGTGCCGTTGATCGCACGTCGAACTGATTTCTTAAGAACCCGCCAATTCCGCCAGCATCATCGGACACACCTTCTGCGCGCGCGGTCGCAAGTGCAGCCCGCGCAGCTGCTGGGAACGCACCCGTCAATTCAGCGGTTGTGGCGACACCAGCCTCTGCCGCAGTGGACAACGCAATCGGTAAATCAGTGCCCTCAAGATCCGCCAGTACATCGGCAAACGGAACACCCGTTTCAACAGCTGCCGAAACGCGGTTCAATACAGCGCGAGATGCGGCGGCCTGCGCCGTTGCAAGTGCTTCTTCGCGCGCAGCTTCAAGCTCGGCTTCAGTCTGCGCCGCTGCGGTCATGACCGCCTCTTGTCGCGTCATCAGCTCAGCACGCAGCTCTTCTAACTCTTGTTGATATGCAGCAATCGCTGTTTGCGACAACGTGCCATCCGCACTAGGTGCTTTTTCAACATCCGACACGCGTGTCTCAAGCGCTGACAGCTGATCGCCGAGCGAAGCCGCCACGTTTTCAAGCTGACCGGCTGACCGTTCGGCTGCATCAGATATTTGAGTCTCAATCGCGGAATAATCCACTGCGGATGCGGCGGAAAGTTGCGCCTCAAGCGCTGCAATCTGATCAGATTGGGTTGCCACCTGATCGCGCAACGCATCAGTGTCGGAACTGAGCGGAAAGAACGCCGCGACCCCAAAACCAATTGCACCAGCCACAGCCCCACCAAGAAGCAACGGAAAGAAGCTCGCTGCAGGAGCGCCTTCTGCTTGAGGAACCGTTTCTGTAGGAATTTCTTCCAACGCAGGTTCTGATATCGGCCCATTGTCGGCTTCGTCTTCAACACCTTCGGGTGCGTCAGCTTCGAGTTCCAGAGCGGCTTCTTCTACGGCGATTGGCGCGTCTGCATCTACAGATTCAATCGCCACATCATCTACGTCGACAATATCTTCAACAGACGTGTCAGTTTTGGAATTTTTGGATGCACCTTTGGAAGACTTGGCCACGTTCGCCCCTACTCACTTCGTCCAGAGCACGATCGCTCCGCGTATTACTCTATCCCGCGTCCTAGCGACCCTCAAGCAATCAAACGCGCCGTTGCTGCGGCCATCCCGCGCATATCCGGGCTTTCGGAAACAACTACCTTAGCAGGTTTTAAGCCCAGCGCGGAGTTCGCGACCATGTCACTAAT
>DQCL01000290.1:20833-23670 GCA_003533975.1 Octadecabacter sp.
GACGGACGTCACCATTTCTACGGTTGGAGCGTTCCGAACCTTGCGATAAACGATTACATCTGAGCAGTTTATCCCTCGCTCAATCAACTTTTCCGTGACGCTTCCCAGTGATTTTTCCCCGCGAATATGAAGCAGCGAACCTGTCGGGCGTTCCCTCAGAATCAATGCTACAAGCTCTTCTGAGGTGCCATTCGCGCTCAACGGAACGTAGCCGGCGTTTTGCGCCATCTGCGCGGTAGCATCACCAACGCAATAGGCCACTCTCCCTTTTCCTTCAGGGGCATAGGAAACACCGGCCCTTGAAGTAAAAACAGCGGCATCAAAGTGCGGCTTCTTTGCGGGAATTTCCTCAAACCCAAATGCAGGGCTAATAATCGCTTCAAACAATCCAGCTTCATCACGCAACATGGCAAGAAACCGTTCAGCGTCAGCGGTCGGCCTCGTTATCAGGATTGTTGGGCTTTCAAGGCGCGGCACAGCTTGGACCCCCGGACCATTGTAGCGATTGAGCGCAAGTGTTACCTGCGAACACACCAGACGCAAGCAGACGAGCGCGCCAAATGTCGACGCCAATAACTATACTCGGGATCGAAAGCAGCTGCGATGACACAGCCGCAGCCGTTGTCCGTGGCGAAATGAGAAACGCAGAAATTTTGTCAAACGTTGTGTTTGGGCAAACCGAGATTCACGCAAGTTTTGGTGGAGTAGTCCCTGAAATTGCAGCGCGCGCTCATGCTGAGAAGATAGATTTCGTTGTTGAGCAAGCCCTCGAAGCCGCCAACACCAACCTCACGGACATCGACGCGATCGCGGTTACTGCTGGACCCGGACTTATCGGCGGTGTTCTCTCCGGTGTCATGTGCGCAAAGGGGTTAAGTGTAGCGTCTGGCGTGCCTCTCATGGGGATAAACCACCTCGCAGGGCATGCGTTAACCCCTCAGCTCACGGATGGGATTGAATTTCCCTATCTGATGCTGCTCGTCTCCGGAGGGCATTGCCAATTCCTGCTTGTTGAGGGGCACGACACATATACCCGTCTTGGCGGCACCATAGACGACGCACCCGGTGAAGCCTTCGATAAGACCGCACGTATTCTTGGGTTGCCTCAGCCTGGCGGCCCGTCTGTAGAAGTCGCTGCGCAAGCGGGGAATTCTAAGACCTTTTCACTACCGCGACCGCTTCTCAATCGTGATGATTGCAATATGTCGTTCTCTGGGCTCAAAACTGCAATCTTACGCGCACGTGATGATGTCATTTCACAGCATGGCGGCCTTCCTACGCAAGCACGCGCAGATCTTTGTGCGGGTTTTCAGGCAGCTGTGACCGATGTTCTTGTTGCGAAATCGCGTAAGGCACTAGCAGCTGCACGCGCACTTGCGCCTTCTATCAAAACCATCGCAGTTGCCGGTGGTGTCGCTGCCAATGGCCAGATTCGTGCCGCGTTGAAGCAATTTTGCGCAGAGGAAAACACCGAATTTGTGGCGCCTCCTCTGTCTCTTTGTACCGACAATGCCGCGATGATTGCCTATGCTGGGTTGCTCAGGTTTACTGATGGCATGACCGACGACCTCACTCTTTCAGCGCGCCCACGTTGGCCGTTAGATCAAAAAAGCGCTTCCCTTACCGGGAGCGGAAAAAAGGGCGCAAAGTCATGAGAATTGCTGTTGCTGGGGCGGGCGCATTTGGAACGGGTCTTGCGATTTCATTGGCTGCAAATGGCCCAGTTACGCTTTGGGCACGCGATCCTGCAGCGGCAACAGAAATGTCGAAATCGCGCGAAAATTCTCGGCGACTGGCTGGTCATGCCTTGCCTGAAAACATCAGCGTTACATCCGACCTTGGCACTTTGTTTGAAGCCGACACCATACTCCTCGCAATTCCCGCACAAAAGCTTGGGGACTGGCTAAGAGAAAACACCAAGCATCTTTCAGAAAAGCGCCTCATTGCGTGTTGCAAAGGGATTGATCAATCGACGTTGCGCGGACCTGTGGCCCAAATCGAAGCCCACGTTCCCACGGCGATCGGCGCAATGCTCACTGGTCCAAGCTTCGCTGCGGATATTGCGAACCACCTGCCGACGGCGTTGACCTTGGCATGCATCGACGCAGATGAAGGCGCCTATCTTCAAGCCTGCCTCTCAACGCCGACATTACGTCTGTACCTCAGCCAAGACGTGATTGGTGCAGAGCTTGGCGGTGCCTTGAAAAACGTTATCGCGATAGCATGTGGCGTTTGCATGGGTGCTGGTTTCGGTGAAAGTGCGCGTGCCGCTATACTAACGCGCGGCTTTGCCGAAATGCGGCGAACTGGCAAAGCGTTGGGGGCGGACCCTGAAACGCTTACGGGGCTTTCCGGCTTCGGTGACCTCGCCTTAACATGCACCTCTGATGCGTCGCGTAACTATCGGTTTGGCCTGTCAATTGGCGCCGCTGAGAACTTCGACACTTCAACGACCGTTGAAGGTGCCGCAACAGCAGTTTCAGTCTCTAACTTGGCAGAGAAGCACGAATTGGACCTGCCAATTTGCCGCGTGGTCGCTGCGTTAGCAGCTGGCGAGATTGACCCTAAAACAGCCCTAGCCACGCTCCTCGCGCGGCCACTTCGAAAGGAATAACTATGCGCATTGCCCTTATCACCCGTGACAAACCCGGAGCCCTTCAGGTTCGCCTCGACAATAGAGACGCTCACCTCGCATACATTGCAGAGACCAATGTTGTAGAAATGGCGGGCCCATTTCTGGATGCTGACGGCACAATGTGCGGGTCGATGATTATTATGAATGTTGATGACCTGGCGGCTGCGCACACTTGGGCAAAAAATGATCCTTATGCGAAGGC